>NZ_CAXTAZ010000012.1:0-100964 GCF_964242715.1 uncultured Enterovirga sp. | reverse complement strand
CGGAGTGTAGCGCAGTCTGGTAGCGCACCACGTTCGGGACGTGGGGGTCGCAGGTTCAAATCCTGCCACTCCGACCAACTCCTTCCCGTGATTTGTCATGGGGTTGGTCCTATCGAGGAATTGGCAGTTTCGCCAGTCGTGGACCGGTTCGTGGGCCGTCACGTATGCCAACCGTCTGTCGCATCTTGGCGCGAACAGGGAGCGGCCCAGACTTTCTCAGACATAGAGGCCGGCATGGGCCTACCAGAAGCCACCGCCTCTGAGGTTAGTCTTGACATGAACGACCTAGTATAACAGGGCTTAGCTTCAGCCGAACGCCTTCTCTTCGCCCGGCTTCAACGTGAACGCCTTCGAGAGCGCCAGCTTCGGCGGCTCTGTCGGCGTCAACAGCGACGTGGACATCGCAGCCGGCTACTATGTTGGCGGCGCTCTTGCCCTCAACAACGCGGCCTGGACCGCATCTACGCCTAGAGTTTCGTGCGGCAGTGGTTCAGTTGCATTCGGGACCGTCGCTGGGCGTTCCAAGCGGATTGGCAAGGTTGCTTACGCAACTTACACCATCCCGGTTACGGCCATCAATACGTGTCCTGGCGCCATCAACGTCACCGTCCCGCACACGGTCGGCAGCATTACCCAGACGTTGTCATGTATTCATTCTGCAACCGGCCGAGCGCTAACTGTTCTAGCGGGCGAAGGGCCAACGTTTGGTAGGCGTTCGCCGCTAAAATGGCACGATTGCGGTTGGATCGGGAAAGAATATTGTTGTGACCGTCGCTTACGAGACACCGCAAGCTACTTCGTCAGGATCGCGATTGACTGGCCGAGAGGATGCTCGGCCCAACGGGACTCCTGACCGCTGACAAACTCGATATCCGAAAATCCGAGCTTGTTGGACCAAATCTTAAGCTGACTGCGTTCGATGAATTCGTTGAGATGCGGCAACGTGTCGGTGGCCTTTCCATGAACCGAATGCTCGAAGACCTGCCAATGGGCTACTTCGGCAAACTCGAGAAAGGACATGACGATCTTGCCCCCCAGGCGGAGCGACCGCGCCATCTCGCGCAAATAGATGAACGACTCGGTGTGCAGCAGATGGGTGAAGACGCTGAAGGCGCTGAAATAATCGACCGATGACGACTCGACCGGTAGCGTCAGCGACTGGTTCCGGACGAACTTGTATCCTGCCGGGCATCGGGTGCGCGCATAGGCGAGAAGGGCCTCGACCACGTCCAGGCCCAGGTAGTCGATTTTCAGGCCGCGACCGGAAAGGGCGACTGCCAAGCGCCCGCTCCCGCAGGCGAAGTCCACCAGGCTGTGGCCGTCCCGCAGGCCGGCATATTTCAGGATTTCGGCTTCGACCGTGCCAACGATCTCGAAATTGCCACCCACCGCGATGCTCATCGCTTCGTCGATGGGATGGTCGCGGACGAGCTGATCGACGACGCGCTCGTAGTCCTCGACGAAGTGAAATCGGGCCATAGGCCCTGATACCAGATCGCCCGGCTTCGTCCAGCGCCAACCCTGCCCACCAGCCCGCCCTCACCGGCGGGCTTTCTCACGCTCGGAGATCAGCATGGCTCTCGACACCAACAGGTGCAGCGGCTGCTCACCAGCCTGAAGATAGATATGGGCGACGGCGGTCGACCGGGCTGGGCAACGATGGCAATCGGGGTCGCGACCCGCAGCTCGTGCTCGAGGGAGCCTTGGAGAGGCATCCGGCCCCCACCCCGAAGGTGGACGTCATCAAGCCTACGGCCGGCAAGCTCATCGTCATGAACCCCTCGGCGAAGGCGGTCGTCACGTCACCGGAGATGACCGCTAGACTAGCGCACCACGTTCGGGACGTGAGGGTCGCCAGGTTCAAGTTTTGCCACTCCGACCAATTCATCGAGGCAATTGTTCCGGCTTCCCGAGCCGGCACGCGCTCGATCGACCGTTCCGGATAAGGTTCGATCTCCGGCTCTCTGCGAGGTCGGTGGCGCCGTGCCAGAAGTTCGCCCTGTCGCCTTCGTGGCGTGCTGGACCCGCCGTGGTCGCGGTCCAAGGTGCTCGTCGCGCTGCGTTTTCTCCTCGGGCCATCCCGAAACGGCACGTGGAGAGAAGACTTCAACCGTCGATCGGCACGATCCGACTGCGCGGAACGCCTGTCCGCCGAGAGAGCGGCCCTTCTCCCGTCAGGCCACGCCCAGCCGAGCCTCGCTGGCCGGCATGCCGGGTGGGAGGCGGGAGGTTCCCGCCGGGCTTGAAGGCCAATGGTCGGTGGCCTGTCCCGACAGGCGGCTCGTGAGGAAGTCCACGAAAGCCTGGATCCGGGCCGGCAGCAGTTTGCTCGTCGCGACCGCCAGGATGGGCAAGTGGACCGGCACCCAGGTCGGCAGCACCGGGACGAGCCAGCCCGCCGCCACATAGAGGGTCGACACCGCCGAGGGCAGCAGGGCGATGCCCCGCCCGGACACGGCCAAGGCCCGGATGATCCCGATCGTGTCGCCTTGAAGCTGGCCGGAGAGATTGACGGGCGCGACAGTGAGATCCCGCAACAGCGGTTCGCAATGCTGCCGGTAGCTCGTGGGAATGAGGATCGGATGCCGCTTCAGGTCGTGCCGGGACTCGATCGCGCCGTGGACTCGTAGGTGATCGGGAGCTGCGAACAGCCCGAGCCCGAGGCTTCCGATCCTTCGTATCACCAGGGCGGCAACCGTCGGCATGCCGGTGCAGACGAGGAGGTCGGTCCCGGCCGGCGGGAGAGCGGCGTCCGCAGAATGCCCGATATGGAGTTCCAGGCCCGGATGCTCGACCAGGAAGGCCGCGATGAGTTCGGCCATGACCTCCCCGCCGAGCTCCTCCGAGAACGTGACGTGGATGCGTCCCTGGAGGCCATGAACCTGGGCATGCAGGTCGTCGTAGGCGGAGAGCGCATCGTCCACGACGTGGCGGCATCGCTCGAAGAAGCGGCGGCCATACGCCGTCAGGCGCTGGTGTCGCGTCGTCCGCTCCATGAGGAGCATGCCGAGCTCCTCCTCAAGTAGAGCAATCCGCCGAGCCACGGTGGACAACGGCATGTCTAGCATCTTCGCGGCTTTGGTAAAGTTTTCGTGGCGCCCAACCTCGACGAAGACCACCATGTCCCGCAGGACGCTGAGCCTTGATCGCGAGTAGATTGCGGTTTGATCTGTAGCCGACGACATGGCTATGACTTCCGTTTTCTGGCCACATACCGTCGCTGCCGGTAGGGCTATAGGATTCACCTTATACAAATTTCAAAATACAGCAAGCTTTAGTTGTCGTTCAGGAAAGACCATGCCCAGAGTTGTCATCACGCTCGAAGGCCCGGCGCGCCCTGTCCGGGCAGCTCTCGCCATCCGCAGCGCCGGCCTCGCGCCTCGCTGCGGATGGCGAGCCGAGCATCGGGATCGGGGTCGTTCACTATGGGCGTATGGCATACGGGCGCGGCCACGACCCGGCGCATCTCGTGACATCAGCCGAGGCGCGAGGGCGCGATGCGGCCCGACCCGAAAAGCCCGAACCGGGCGAGCCGACCGCCGCGCCCCGCAGTCGGTCGTGACCTCAATCGCGGCGGCGGGCCGCGAGGGCTTTCGCGAACATTGCCCGGACATCCTCGCGAAAGGCCGTGCGCGAGGCGTCGCGGGTGTAGAACATGTGCCCGCCCGGATAGGTCGCGAGCGTGGCCCGGTTCTCGCCACCCCCGAAGGCTGGCAGTTGCCGGAGCAGGAGTTCGCTCGCGAAATAGGGCGTGACGAGATCCGTCAGGCCATGGGCGACCAGGACGCGGAGTTGTCCGTCGAGGGCGAGGCTCGCCCGGAGTTCGGAGAAGGACTCGGCCGGGCGGCGGCCCCGCCCGTAGCGCCACTGCCCGTTGATCGACCCGTTGAGGAGCTCGTAGCGGGCATTCGGAACGCGCCAGCCGAGCCGATGCCAGAGATGGTCCACGGCCGCGCTGGTCAGCGGCGCCGTGAGCGCGGCAAGTCCGGCATCGTCGGCCTCCGAGCGTGACGCATTCGGGTCGGGATCGTAGCCGGACACGCCCGTGTCGTAGGCGGAGACGACGCGACCCTCGGCGCGGCCGAGTTCGCGCTGGATGGTGGCGAGGTCGAGCCGCCCGCCCCGGCTCCGGACGAGCGCCGGGTCGAGCCCGGCCAGCGCCGCGACCCGCCCGACGATGCGGTCGGTCGCCTCGGGATCGCGAGGACCTCGCAGAAGGTCGAGCAGATACTCGCCTCCGGCGTAGCGCTCGGCCTCGCGCAGGGCCTCGCGGGAGACCGGCCCTTTTCGCTCCAGCGCGGCGGCCGCGAGCGACGGCAGGCGGGTCACGAATTCCATCGGCTTCCAGCGCGGCTCCGAGAGCCAGCCGAAATCGAAGACGGGCGAGAGGAGGACGAGGCCCGACAGGCCGATCCCGATCTCCGTCTGAAGCTTCTGGGCGAGGAGGGGTCCCCTGAACCCGCCATAGCTTTCGCCGATCAGGAATTTCGGCGCCCCCATGCGGTCGTTCTCGCGCAGCCAACGGGCGATCACGGCGGAGAGCGAGGCGATGTCGCCCTCGACGGAATAATACCGATCCCGGTTCTGGTCGTCCGAGCCGTTCGCCCGGCTGTATCCCGTTCCGACCGGATCGATGAAGACGAGATCGGTGAAGTCAAGCCAGGTCTCGGCATTCGGCACGAGCGTGATGGCCGTGGAGGGGCTGATCGAGGCGCCGCCGACCGGGAGACGCCAGGGTCCGACGACGAGGAGGTGCAGATAGGCCGAGGCGGCCCCTGGCCCGCCATTGAGCGCGAAGGTCACCGGGCGGGTCGCCGGGTCCGCGCCGGCCAGTCGATAGGCCGTGAAACCGATTTCGGCCTGGACGGCGCCCGTCGGATCGGTCAGCGGCAGGCTCCCGGCCGTCGCCGTGAAGGCAAGCGTACGCCCCGGCAGGTCCAGCCGGTGCTCGGTCGTCGAATCAGGCGGCAGGCGGCGCCCTTCGGCCGGTCCGGGACGCGCAGCCGGCGCCGGCTGGGCAGGCGCCGCGCCGGGAAGCGCGACGAGACAGCAGAGGACGAGCGCGAGGGCGCGGAGGGGGGGAGCCGAGACTGTCATCTCGGGAAGATAAGCAGGCGATGCTTCGGCTGCGACGTGGCGTTACGCCCTCTTTCGCCAGCGACCCTCGTCATCCTGCGCCCAATAGGTGACCGGCAGGCCACCCGACCGCAGCCGCCGCCAATCCTCGCGCGCCGCCGCGACCGCCGCCTCGTCCCGGCCGTCGAGGAGAAGAGCGACCCGCTCGTAGACCGCGAGGTCGGCCGGCCAAGCCGCGCCTTCCGCCAGGAACAGCATCGCGGCCCCGTTCCGGTTGTCGTCGCCGAGCGTCAGGAGAACGGGCTGGTCGCCGGGATCCGGCTCGCTGTCCGTCCCGTGGGCGAGGAAGCTCTCGTCGGAGAAGGACCAGAGATGATCGTCGAGGGCGGCCAGACGTTCGGCGCTCGCGAGCTTCACCAGGGCCCGCCAGCCCCGCTCCTGGGAGCGCAGGAGGAGCGTCGGCACGACGTCCTCGAGCGACTGGCGCTGCAGGTGGTAGAAGTGGATCTCGGTCAATTGGCCCTCGTGGCCTGCTGCTCCTGCGCGGGTTCCGGATGGACGTATCGGGCCGCCATGTGCCCGGCCGCGATCGGCAGGAAGACGAGGAGGATCATCAGCCAGAGAACGGCGGTGGTCGACGACCCGCCGCGCGGGCGCCGCACCCTCACGCCGCCTGCAGGACGGTGCGTCCTGCCTCCGGCTGGCCCGATCGACGGATCGTCAGGCCCAATTCGGAGCCGAGCCGGTCGATCTGGTCATGCAAGTCCGCGATCGCGATCTCCGCCTTCACGTTGACCTCGTCATCGGGCGCCGCCGCGAGCCGATCCTCCGCGTCGCGGGCGACATGGACCCGGTGAGCGACGCGCTGGATCAGCCGCCGGTCACGATCGGACAGGGGTGACGTCCTGGCATGCAGGAGATGCTGGGCGAGAAAGCGGATCTCGGTATTCATAGCTCACCTCCAGACGACCGGCCGTTCGGGCCGGTGTGGTGAGCCGATCGGAAACGATCAGTCCAGCACGGCCACGAACGGCACGGTCAGTCGACTATGACTGTCGCTAGGCATGGGGTTGGTCGTTCCGGTGGGGCCGGGCGGGCGCAAACGCGCGCCCGGCTGGCCGTGAGATGAGCTTTCGGGCGGGCGAGGTCAACCCCGAATCCGGCTGCGCGGGTAGGGCAGATCGTTGCTGCAAGATCGTCGCCCCCCATAGTCGGACTGCGAGACCGCCCGAAGGCATCGGCCGCTTCTGGAGGGATTTTGAAAGTTGGTCCGGGGAGCGATCGAGATGAGAGGCAATCTGCGCCCAGGGCTTCTGGGCGTCATCACCATGGCGGGCATCGTGCTGTCATCACCCGGTTTCGGTGCGGAGCCGTTCCGATATGAGGGCGTCTGCGAGGCCTCGGCCGCCGCGATCCTGGGCGAGAGGCATTTCGCGGTCGCGAGCGACGATACCGAACTGCTCACGATCTACGAGCGGGGCAAGGCGGCCCCGGTCTCGACCCTCCGGCTTCCCGCTGTGACCGATCTGGAAGCCGCGGCCCGTATCGGGACGACCATCTTCTGGGTCACGTCCCACTCGCTGAACCAGGACGGCGAGGACAGGACGAAGCGGAAGCTGCTCTTCGCGACCGCCGTGTCGGAGAACGGCTCGCTCGCCATGACGGGCACGACCTTCCGCAGCCTTCGCGAACGGCTGGCGCGACTGCTGGGTCGACCGGAAAGCGTGCTCGCGACCTCCCTGAACATCGAAGGTCTTGCCGCGACCCCGGACGGACATCTGCTCGTCGGGCTGCGCGGCCCGTTGACTGCCGACGGCAAGGCGCAGGTGGTGAAGGTCGACAATCCCTTCAGCCTCGTCGGGCTTCCCGAACCGGCCAGGACCTCGCCGTCGCTGCCGATCGCGACCGTGTCGAGGCTGGACCTCGGCGGGCGGGGGATCCGCAGCATCGACGCCGTGGGCACGGGCGAACGCCGCTACCTGATCGTGGCCGGGTCGGTAGAGGACGGCGGCGTTCCGCCCCTGCTCTATTGGTGGGACGGACTCCACGCCGCGACGCCCGGCCCCAAGGTTTCGATGCAGGGCCTGAACCCGGAGGCCCTGCTGGCCTGGAGCGAGCGCGAGTTGCAGATCATCGGCGACAACGGCGATGCCTGCAGCGAGAAGGCGAAGCGCAACCCTCGCTGGTTTCCGAGCATCGACATTACGCTCGACTGAACCTGCCCGGACATCGGCAAGTCGGGTCCGGGCCGCTCGTTCAGGCCGCGACCCGACGTCTCCGGCTGTCACGCGCCTTCGTAATGGTCCCGGACCAGCTGATCGAGAAGGCGCACGCCCCAGCCGGAGCTCCATCCCGTGTTGATCTCGCTCTTGGGCGCGTTCATGCCGGTGCCGGCGATGTCGAGGTGCGCCCAGGGCAGGTCGTCGCGCACGAAGCGCTGCAGGAACTGGGCGGCCGTGATCGAGCCGCCATGTCGGCCCCCAGTATTCTTCATGTCGGCGAATTTGGAATCGATCATCTTGTCGTATTCCGGCGCCAGCGGGAGCCGCCACACCTTCTCGCCCGTGTGCCGGCCGGCCGAGATCAGGCGGTCCGACAGCTCGTCCGAGTTCGAGAACAGGCCCGCATGCTCCTGGCCGAGCGCGACCAGGACGGCGCCCGTCAGGGTCGCGAGGTCGATCATCAGGGTCGGCTTGAAGCGGTCCTGCACGTACCAGAGCACGTCGCCGAGGACGAGGCGGCCTTCGGCATCCGAATTGACCATCTCGACTGTCTGGCCGGACAGCGTCGTGACGATGTCGCCCGGGCGCTGCGCCTTGCCGTCCGGCATGTTCTCGGTGAGCCCGATCGCCCCGATCACGTTGACCTTGGCCTTGCGGGCGGCCAGCGCATGCATCAGCCCGACCACGGCGGCCGCGCCCGCCATGTCTCCCTTCATGTCCTCCATGCCGCCCGACGGCTTGATCGAGATGCCGCCGGAATCGAAGCAGACGCCCTTGCCGATGAAGGCGATCGGCGCGTCGTCTGGCGCACCCCCGTTCCAGCGCATCAGCGCGACGCAGCTGTCATGGGCCGAGCCGTCTCCGACGGCGACGAGGGCCCGCATGCCGATCTCGCGAAGCCGCGCTTCGCCGAGCACCTCGACCTCGACGCCGACCTCGCTCAGCGCCTCGGCTCGGCGTGCGAATTCCAGGGGAAACAGGATGTTCGGCGGCTCGTTCACGAGGTTGCGAGCGAGGGTGACGCCGGCTGCGACGGCCGCCCAAGGCTCGTCGGCGCTCCGCGCCGCATCGGGATCGGCGACCGCGAAGGAGATGCGGGTCGGAATCGTGTCGGTCTCGGAATCGTCGTCCTTCTTCTTCCTCGTCTTGTAGAGGTCGAACGTGTAGGCCCGCAGACGCGCGCCGAGCGCCATGGCGGCGATCGCGTCGGACGGCGTCTCGATCCCGGCAAGGTCGGCGAGAACGGTCGCGCCCCGTCCCGAGACACGGCCCGCGATCACGCCGCCAACGGCGCGCCAATCCTGTTTCGCTGCCTCGGCGGCAGGCCCGAGACCGACGACATGCAGGCGCTCGATCCCGTCGAAACCGGCCGGCGCGGGCAGGCTCATCACGGCCAGCGCCTTGCCCTTGAACGTGTCGGCGGCAGCGGCGCGCCGGATCAGGGCCTCGATGCCGGGCAGAAGGTCCTCGACCGCCTTGCCGGGCGCGAGATCGTCCCGGACGAACACGACGACATTCCCGGAGGATGGGGCGGTCGACAAGGGCTGGAAATCGATCGTGGTCGTGCGCAAAGGTCAGCTCCCGTCCCGGGCAGCGGCGGCCCAGCGTTCTGGATGCCCTTACAGGATCGACGCCATCCTGCCACCGCCATGCAGAAGCACGGTCCCGCGATTAGCCGCTGGCGCGCGGCCCGTGCCCGCGCCGTCATCGCGAGCGCAGTGAAGCCACGCAGAAGTCGGGCGCCGTCTCCTGGTCTGCTTCGTCGCTCACGCTCCTCGCAACACGGAGGGCGGTCTGCTGCATAGGTCTCCGTGAGGAGGTCGGGCATGCCGCGCCGCCCTGCCCCTCGCGTCCGCCCCGCCGGCCCGGTACACTCGTGCGGCGCAGCGGAGTGAGACATGGCCATCGCCTTTCCGAGCCCGGATGCCGGCATCGTCGCGCGGCGGGACGAGATCATCGCGGGCCTCGCGCCCCTGGTCGCGCCGGAGGCCCTCATCGTCACGGAGGACGAGCGACGCGCCTTCGAGACCGACGGCCTCACGGCTTATCGGCGCATGCCGCTCGCGGTCGTCCTGCCCTCATCCACGGCGGAGGTCTCGGCCGTGCTCCGCTTCTGCAGCCAGCACGGCGTCAAGGTCGTGCCGCGCGGCGCCGGCACCTCGCTCGCGGGTGGCGCGATCCCGCAGGAGGATGCGGTCGTGATTGGCGTCTCGAAGATGGCGCGGGTGCTCGAGATCGACTTCCCGAATCGGCTGGCCCGGGTCGAGTCCGGCATCACCAACCTCGCCATCTCGGCCGCGGTCGGCCACGAGGGCTTCTTCTACGCGCCGGATCCGTCGAGCCAGCTCGCCTGCACCATCGCGGGCAATATCGGCATGAATTCCGGCGGCGCGCATTGCCTGCGCTACGGCGTCACCACGAACAACATCCTGGGCGTCACGATGGTGCTGCTCGACGGCACGGTCGTCGAGATTGGCGGCGATTACCTCGATTCGGGCGGGCTCGACCTCCTCGGCCTCATCGTCGGCTCCGAGGGCCAGCTCGGGATCGTGACCGAAGCCACCGTCCGTATTCTCCGGGCTGCCGAGGGCGCGAGGCCGGCCCTTTTCGGCTTCCCCTCGGCTGGGGATGCCGGCGCCTGCGTCGCCGCGATCATCGGGGCCGGCATCGTGCCGGTCGCCCTCGAATACATGGACCGGCTCGCGATCCAGATCACCGAGGACTTTGCGCAGGCCGGCTATCCGGATGTCGAGGCGATGCTCATCGTCGAGGTGGAGGGGTCCGATTCCGAGATCGACGAGCAGCTTCGCCGCATCGTCCAGATCGCGGAAAACTTCAGGGTCGAGGCCGTCCGGGTCTCGACCTCGGAGCAGGAGAGCGCCGCGATCTGGAAGGGCCGCAAGAGCGCCTTCGGGGCGACGGGCCGCATCTCGGACTACATCTGCATGGACGGTACCATCCCGACCGGCCAGCTCCCGCTCGTCCTTCGCCGCATCGACGAGATCGTGAAGGCCGCCGGGCTCGGGGTCGCGAACGTGTTCCACGCCGGAGACGGCAACCTGCATCCGCTCATCCTGTTCGACATCAACACGCCGGGCGAGATGGAGAAGGCGGAGCATGCGGGTGAGGAGATCCTGAAGCTCTGCGTCGAGGTCGGCGGCTGCCTGACGGGCGAGCACGGCGTCGGGATCGAGAAGCGCGACCTCATGACGACGCAATTCGGCAAGGTCGATCTCGACCAGCAGATGCGGGTCAGGGCCGTGTTCGATCCCGACTGGCTGATGAATCCGGCCAAGGTCTTCCCGCTCGACGGGCGGCTCGCGGCATGACCCGCGCGCTCGCCGGAGCCGCATTGGCCCTGGCCGCGCTGTGTGCGCCCGCTCTCGGACAGGCGCGGGCCGCGCGCGGTTTCGACCCGCTCGTCTTCTTCGCCGGCCGCACCTATTCCGAGGGCGCGATGCTGGACGATGCCGGGAGACCGACGACCCGCTTCAGCGGCGACACCGTGGGCCGGCGCGAAGCCGACGGCGCGACGTCCTTCGACCAGACGATCCGCTTCTCCGACGGCGAGGTGAAGCGGCGCAGCTTCCGGCTCGTCCGGACCGGGCCGGACACGATCGCAGTCACGGGGAGCGAGGTCGTGGGCAGTGGCGAGGGCCGCCTCGCAGGGCCGCGGTTGCGCCTTCTCTCCACCGTCCGGCTGAGTGCCGGAAATCCGCTGAGCGACGTCGATTTCGACCAGAGCTTCACGGCCTCGCCCGACGGGCGAAGGGTTCGGAACGTGTCGACGGTCACCAAGCTCGGCTTCGTAGTGAGCCGGATCGACGAGACCTTCGCGGCCACGGGCGGGAGCGGACGGAGAGCGCGATGACGAAGCAGGAAATCGAGGCCGTCCTCGACAGAGTCAGGACTTGGCCGCATGAGAGGCAGGAGATGGTGGCGACAGCGCTTCTCGACATGGAGCGTGACGAGACGGACATCTATGTCCTCGATGAGGCGGAACGCGCCGACATCGAGGAAGGGCTTGCAGAAGCTGATCGAGGCGAGTTCGCGTCCCCGGATGACGTTGCCGCTCTATTCGCGAAATATCGGAGCTGATGATCCTCCGATTCACAGCTCGCGCGAGCGCGGGCGTCGCTGCCATCCTCTCACAAATTTCGCGCGACAACCGCCGCGCAGCGATCGACGTCGCGGCCCGGATCGAGCAGTTCAGCCGAGTGCTCGCGGAGCAACCCGGAATGGGGCATGCCTCGTCGAAGCTCGGCGTTCGGGTATGCCCAATCCCAGGTCTACCCTACCTCATCTACTTTCGGGTACGAGGTCCAGAGGTTCAGATCCTGCGGGTGCGAGACGCCCGGCGCCGCCCTCTGGACCGCCCATGACGATCCTCACCCCGACCACCGAAACCGAAGCCTGCGCCGCAATCGCCGACGCGGCCGCATCCGTGAGCCCGCTCTCTCTTGAGGGCGGCGGCACGCGGAGCGGGATCGGCCGGCCGATCCAGACCGCCCGGACTCTGTCCTCGCGCGCGCTCACCGGCGTGACGCTCTACGAGCCGGCCGAGATGGTGATCGGAGCGCACGCCGGCACCCCAATGGCCGAGATCGTCCGGACGCTCGACGAAGGCGGCCAGGCGCTCACCTTCGAGCCGATGGATCATCGCGCCCTTCTCGGCACGAGGGGCGAGCCCACGATCGGGGCTGTGGCTGCGGCCAACGTCTCGGGCCCGCGCCGCATCCAGGCCGGCGCCGCGCGGGACAGCCTGATCGGAATCCGCCTCGTGAACGGCCGGGGCGAGGCCGTGAAATCGGGCGGGCGCGTGATGAAGAACGTGACCGGGCTCGACCTCGTAAAACTCGTGGCCGGGTCCTGGGGCACGCTCGGCTTCCTGACCGAGGTCACCCTCAAAGTCCTACCGAAACCCGAACGCTTGGCGACGCTCGTGCTGCGGGGCCTCGACGACGCGCATGCCGTCCGGGTGCTGTCGGCCGCGCTCGGCTCGCCCTTCGACGTAACCGCGGCGGCGCATCTTCCGGCAGGGCTCGGCGGCGGCGCGCAGACGCTGGTCCGCATCGAGGGGCTCGGCTTCTCGGTGGATTACCGCGTCGGCGAGTTGCGCCGCCTCTTCCGCCGCGACGGCTCCGCCGACCTGATCGAGGGCGAAGCCGCCGCCGCGCTCTGGCGGGCCGTGCGCGACGTGGAACCCCTGGCCGAACCGCGCGACGCAGCCATCTGGCGGATCTCGACCGCACCAACGCGCGGGCCGGACCTCGCCGGCGTGGTCGGGCGCCTCGTGCCGGGCGCGCGCTGGTTCTTCGACTGGGGCGGTGGCCTCGTCTGGCTCGCTTGCCCGATTGGCGCGAGCGAGGGCGATCCGGCCGATGCCGGCGCGGCCGCGATCCGGGCCGCGATCGACCAGTTCGGCGGGCACGCAACGCTGATCCGGGCCCCCGCCGAGATCCGGGCCGTGGTCCCGGTCTTCCAGCCGCAATCCGAGCCCATCGCGAGGCTTACCGCGGGGATCAAGGCAACGTTCGACCCGGCCGGGATTTTCAATCCGGGCAGGATGTATGCGGGTGTGTAGGCGGAGTAGATAGACGCCGATGCAGACCACCTTCTCCCTCGCCCAGCTCGCCGACCCGCATATGGCGTCCTCGGAGAAGATCCTGCGGACCTGCGTGCATTGCGGGTTCTGTACCGCGACCTGCCCGACCTATCTACTTCTCGGCGACGAACTCGATTCGCCGCGGGGGCGCATCTACCTGATCAAGGACATGCTGGAGGGCGGCAAGGCCGCGTCGGCGCAGGTAGTGAAGCATATCGACCGCTGCCTGTCCTGCCTGTCCTGCATGACCACCTGTCCGTCCGGCGTGCATTACATGCACCTCGTCGACCATGCCCGGGCGCATATCGAGCAGACCCATCGCCGGCCGCTGCACGACCGGCTGCTCCGGGCCATGGTCGCCCGGATCCTGCCCTACCCGCACCGGTTTCGGCTCGCGATGCTGCTCGCGATCCTGGGCAAGCCGCTTCGGCCCCTCGCCGCCGCCCTGCCCCGGATCGGCAATCGCCTCGCCGCCATGCTCGATCTCGCCCCGACCGAAATCCCGAACCGCTCGCCGGGCGACCGGGCCGGCACCTTCCCGGGCGAGGGTCCGCGGCGCGGCCGCGTCGCGATGCTGAAGGGCTGCGCGCAATCGGTCCTCGCGCCAGGCTATAACGAGGCCGCGATCCGACTGCTCAACCGTCACGGAATCGAGGTGGTCCAGGCGAAGGAGGGCTGCTGCGGCGCGCTCGTCCATCACATGGGACGCGAAGACGAGGCCAAACGCTTCGCCCGGCAGGCCATCGACGCCTGGCTCGCGGAAGCCGATCGCGGCGAACTCGATGCCATCCTGGTGACGGCATCGGGCTGCGGCACCACGATCAAGGATTACGGTTTCATGTTCCGGGACGAGCCGGCCTATGCCGAGAAGGCGGCGCGGGTCTCGGCCCTGACCAAGGACGTCGTCGAATACGTGCTGGCGCTAGGCCTGCCGAGTGCGGCGCGCGAGAGCGACCTCGTGGTCGCCTACCATTCCGCCTGCTCCATGCAGCATGGCCAGCAGATCCGCACGGAGCCGAAGACCCTGCTGAAACAGGCCGGCTTCACCGTGAAGGATGTTCCTGAGGGCCATATCTGCTGCGGCTCGGCCGGGACCTACAACATCCTTCAGCCCGAGATCGCCGGGCGGCTTCGGGACCGCAAGGTCGCGCATATCGAACGCATCCGGCCGGACGTGATCGCGACCGGCAATATCGGTTGCATCACGCAGATCGGCAGAGGCACGACGATTCCGATCGTGCACACGGTCGAGCTCCTGGATTGGGCCACGGGAGGCCCGCTTCCGCCGGCGCTGGAGCGCGCTGGACTCGGCGCCCCGGCCCGCACCCCTCTTGTGGCGGCGGAATAGCGGGGCTAAAGCCCTCGGCTTCGCGCCTGGTCGCGCTCCTTGTGGCGCAGGCGCAGCAGGAGCTCGATATGCTCGGCCGGGAGCGGTTCGGCCTCCGGCGAGGCATAGACGTCACGCAGCTTCATCCCGATCCGATGCGCGATGCGATCGAATCCGGGACGAATATTCCTACCCGCAACGTTCGACACGGTTCTCGAACTCGCCATTGATTCTCGACCTCCGAGCGTCGAGCCTCGGTGTTTATGGTTAACGTCGGGTAAACGAGCCTGGGGATCACGGGGTTCGCCGAAGGCGCCGGAGATCAGGACTTGGTCCGGGCGGTTCACGCACGCCGGGCCCGTCGTCATGGCCGCGAGGGGCGTTTCAACCCGCCCAAGCCATGAGGCACGAGGGACACGCTTGCCGCGCAGCGGGATTAATCCCGTTGCCATGCTCCTATTCTGGCCGGAAGCGCCCGAACATTGCCGCGCGTCGCGCGTGTCCACGGATTTTCGTCGGTCTGCTTGTCAACACGCTTGCTTTGTTGGGGCGACGGTGCATTGAAGAGCCGTCGTTTTGACGAATCTAGAAAGTTCAAGCTCATGGATGCTAACGCAGGTCCCTCGTCCCAAGAACTCGCCGAACTGACGAGCGAGATCGTGTCCGCCTTCGTCACCAACAACAAGCTGCCGTCGAGCGAGCTACCGGAGGTCATTGCGGCGGTGCATTCGGCGTTGCGTGGCCTCGACGAGAAGAAGGCTCCCGAGCCGGAGAAGCTGAACCCGATCGTGTCGATCAAGAAATCGATCACTCCGGATTACTTGATCAGCCTCGAGGACGGGCGCCGCTACAAGTCGTTGAAGCGCCACCTGTCGGGTCGCGGACTCACCCCGGCCGAGTATCGGGAGAAGTGGAGCCTCCCCCGCGACTATCCCATGGTCGCCCCGAACTACGCCAAGCAGCGCTCCGAACTCGCCAAGGCCCTCGGGCTCGGCCAGCAGCGCCGCAAGAAGGTCGAGGCTCCGGCCCCGGCGCCCGTCGAAGCCGCTGCTCCGAAGAAGCGCGGCCGTCCGAAAGCCTCCGCCGCGGCCTGAACGGGCCGAGCCGATACCGAGGCCGCGGAACCGGATTCCGCGGCCGCGAGCGCATCGCGGTCAGGAAGACCCGAGAAGTTCCAGCGCCCGCTGCCTGAGGTCGAGCCCGGCATCGGCCGCCTCCTCGCGCGTGAGGCCGGGACCCGCGACGGCGAGAAGTCGCCGGGCGATCATGTGATCGGCCGCGCGATTGACCGATTCCACGCCGACCAGCCGTGGACCGTCGAAACAGAAGACCGAGAAGCTCGCCGAGCCAGGATCCCCGCGCAGGATCGTGGTCTCGTGCGGGATCGCGAGCCCGGCGATCTGGAGCTTCAGCGGGCCCTGATCGCTCCAGAACCAGGGGATAGCCCGATACGGACGTGGCCGGCCGGCGATCCGGGCCGCCACGGAACGGGCCTGATCGACCGCGTTCTGCACGGATTCGAGCCTCGTCGCGGCCCCGCCCGCAAAGGCGCTCGGATAACTCGCACAATCCCCGATGGCCGAGATCGCCGGATCTGCCGTGAGCAGATGCTCGTCGACCGAGATGCCGTTCGCGATCGCGAGCCCGGCCTCGGCCGCGAGTTCGACATTCGGGACGACGCCGATCCCGACCAGGACGAGGTCGGCCGGGACCTCGCGGCCGTCCATCGTCTCCACCGCCTCGGCGCGGCTGCCCTCGCCGAGAATGCGGGCCGCGACCGACCCGAATTCCATAGCGATCCCGGCTGCCTCATGCGCCTCGCGGAAGAAGGCCGAGATCGGCAGCGACACGGCCCGGGACATTGGCCGGGAGGTGGCCTCCAGCACCGTCACGTCCAGGCCCATGGCCGACGCGACAGCCGCGAATTCGAGGCCGATGAACCCGGCCCCGATCACGACGGCGCGTCGCGCCTCGGCCAACCGCGGGCGGAGCGCCTCGGCGTCGGGCAACGTCCTGAGGTAGAACACGCCGTCGAGTTCCGCCCCGGGAACCGGCAACGACCGGTTCCGCGCTCCGGTGGCTAGGACGAGGTGGTCATAGGCGAGGCGCGCGCCTGACGCGCAATGGAGCTGGCCGGCGTCGCGATCGATCGCGGTCGCCCGATCCTGGACCAGCTCGATGCTGCGCTCGTGGAAGAAGCTGGCGCTCCGCAGCCGGATCGAGGCTTCGTCCGCCCGTCCGGTCAGATAGGCCTTCGAGAGAGGCGGGCGCTGGTAGGGAAGCCCGGGCTCCTCGCCGACGAGCAGGATCCGGCCGGCATAACCCTCGTCTCTGAGCGAGGCCGCGGCCTGGAAGCCGCCCTGCCCCGCCCCGACGACGACGACCGTTCCCGTCATGCCGGCTCCATGGCCAGGTCCTACTCTTGGCACCGACAGCCTTTTGCTCTTCTGTACCGTTCAACGACGGCGAACAAGACAGGGAGGCCCGGATGGCAAGGCTGAAGATCGCGCTTGGCGCGTGTCTCGCGGGGTGGATCGGCATCTCGGGCGCCTCCGCGCAGATCTCGGACGACATGGTCCGGATCGGCGTGCTCACCGACCTCTCCGGGCCCTACGCGGATTCCGGCGGAAAGGGATCGGTCGCCGCAGCCGAGATGGCCGTGAAGGATTTCGGCGGCAGCGTGCGAGGCAAGAAGGTCGAGATCATCTCGGCCGACCACCAGAACAAGCCCGACATCGCCTCGACGACCGCACGGCGCTGGTTCGACACGGAGCGGGTCGACGCCGTCATCGACCTGCCCGTGACGGCGATCGCCCTCGCGGCCCAGCAGGTCGCGAAGGAGAAGGGCCGCACCGTGATGATCACGGCAGCCGCAACCTCGGACTTCACCGCAAAACTCTGCAATCCGACGAGTTCGCACTGGACCGACGACACGCAGGCCCTCACGGCCGGGACCGCCCGGGCCGTGTTCGAGCGCGGCGGCAAGAGCTGGTATTTCATCACCGTCGACCATGCCTTTGGGGCCGCTCTCCAGCGGGATGCCTCTGAGGTCGTGACGAAACTCGGCGGCAAGGTCGTCGGCAATTCGCGCTTCCCTCTCGGCAACGCCGATTTCTCGTCCTTCCTGCTGCAAGCGCAGAATTCGGGGGCCGACGTCGTCGCCTTCGCGGCCGTGGGCGACGATTTTTCGCGCGCGATCAAGCAGGCGAACGAGTTCGGCCTGATGTCCGGCAAGCAGACGATGACCGGCTTCCTCGTCTACGTGACCGACATCCACGCGCTCGGCCTGCCGGTCGCCCAGAACCTCACTTTCTCGGAGGCCTTCTACTGGGATCAGAACGAGGCCACGCGCGCCTTTGCCAAGCGCTTCTTCGACCAGGTCGGGATCATGCCGACCAAGAACCACGCGCTGATCTACACGGCGATCGGCCATTATCTGAAAGCGATCGACAAGGCCGGCACGGACGAGGCCGTGGCGGCGAACAAGGCCATGCGGTCGATTCCGGTCGCCTTCTTCGGGCGCGACGCGACGCTCCGGGCCGACGGCCGCCTCCTCTACGACCCGGTCCTCTACCGGGTGAAGAAGCCGGCCGATTCCAAAGCGCCCTGGGACTATTACGAGACGGTCCGGTCGATCCCGGCCGCCGAGGCCTTCCTGCCCATGAACCCGGCCTGCGCGAATTCCTCGCCGGGATAGGGCTCGGAAAGGGCGTATCTCGAGCCGTGCTGCTGCATGGAGCTGTCCTCCCGTCGCAATGGCGAGGAGGGTGAGGGCGAAGCAACTAGGTCAGGACCCGCTGAGCGTGGCGACCTGCGCCTGCTTTCAACGTCGCCGACCTTGAAGCTGATCGCTCGGCAAGGTGTTGCTCCGCACGACCCAGGAGCGGGTCATCCGACCAACTTCTAACGGTCACGCTGCCGCCGTTATTGCAGGTCCATGCGTCCGACAGTTTTCGGGCAGAGGAAAACGATGTCGCACGGCACCGCTGGGTTCTGGATCATGATCGCCTTGGCCAGCGGCTCGGCCGGCGCATTGTTCGGCTTCCTGTTCGACGACGGGCCAGACGTCGGCGACATCGTTTACGGCACCAGCATCGGCGTTCTGGCGATCGCGTATGAGCGCGGCGTTTTCCTCGCCGGCTACAGCAAGCGCCTCCAGCGTCTTCCCACCATTGCCTACCTGCTTGCAGCCGAGGCCAGCCTGCTGCTCGTCATCGTCGTCGGAATGACGATCATCGGTTCCGCAAAATGGGCGCTTGGCTTCACGGAGAAGGCTTTGTTGCAGGCCGTAACTCCCAAGCCCGCGGCCTTGCTCTATGCGCTGGCTGTTTCGGCGATTCTCGTCAGCGTGCTGCGTGTCCGTGACCTGATCGGCAGCGCAACTTTCGCCAACCTCATCCTCGGACGCTACCACCGGCCCGTCAGCGAAGAGCGCGTGTTTCTGTTTCTCGATCTCGTCGGCTCCACGGCCTTCGCGGAAAAGCACGGCGACCTCGCTGCCCAGGAGCTTCTCAAAGCCGTCTTCGCAGCGATCGCCGAACCCGTTCGGCGATATCGCGGTCAAGTCGACGATTATGTGGGCGATCAGGTCATCATCTCCTGGCCGCTCGTCCGCGGTATCGAAAGGGCGCGGTGTGTCGCCTGCGTCTTTGCGATCCGCCACGTGTTCAGCCATCATCGCGATGAGTGGATGGCGCGTTTCGGCCTGGTTCCGGAACTTCGCGCCGCGCTTCATGGCGGAAGTGTCGTCACGGCGGAAGTTGGTGTCGATCGGCACAAGATCGCCTATTTCGGCGACGTCATGAATGCGACCGCCAGGCTGGAAGGATTGTGCCGCGAAGCGGGACGGTCCGTGCTGATTTCGGAGGTCGTCCTCGCCAGGATGCCCATTCTTCCGGACGGCATCCATGCCGAACCACTCGGGCTGCATCGGCTGCGGGGTCGCAGTGGAACGATGGAGGTTCATTCACTGTCCGATCGACCCAAGCTCGAGGTCGTTGGTCAGGCGAGGGCTCGCCAGGACGGCGGAGATGAGCGCAGGGTGGGGTTGTAAGCCACCGCTGCGCGGGTAGAGGCTCGTGCCAAGCCGCTAGGTGAGGTCGTCCCCCAAGACCTCGCGCGCCCACCTGAATGCGGCATTGGCGGCCGGGACGCCGGCATAGACGGCGCATTGCTTCATGAGGGCGCGCAGCTCGTCCGGCGTGACGCCGTTGCGGAGGGCCGGCCGGAGGTGGAGCTTGAACTCCTCCTCGCGCCCGAGCGACAGCGTGATCGTCAGCGTGACGATCGAGCGCGTCTTCCAGGGCAACGTCTCGTCGCCCCAGATCTCGCCCCAGGCGTAGCGGGTGATGAAATCCTGCCAGGGCAGGGCAAAGGCGCCCGCGCCCACGAGCGAGCGGTCGACATGCTCGGCGCCGAGCACGGCCCTGCGGTTCGACAAGCCGGCCTGGTAGGCCTCTCCCGTCTCGGGCGGGACGGGCTTCGGCACCCGCGCCCCGGCGCCTGTTCCGGCGTCGCCGAGAAAGGAGGCGATGGCGGCGGTCAGCACCTGCGGCCGCTCGACCGCGATCAGGTGCGCGGCCTCGGGGATGACGAGCAGGTTGGCGCCAGGCACGAGGGAGCGGATCTCCTCGCCCATCGCGACCGGGGTCGCCGGATCCTCGGCGCCGGAGACGACGAGGGTCGGGGCCCCGATGGCCCCGATCCGCTCGCGCAGGTCCATTCGGCCGATCGCCTCGCAGCAGAGCGCGTATCCCTCGGCCGGGATCTCCTCGACGAGGCGGCGGCGCGTCGCCTCCGCGCCTTCGCTGCGCTGTTCGGAGGCCGTGAACCAGCGCCCGATGACATTCTCGGCGATCGCACCCATGCCGCGCGCCCTGACCATCGCGGCCCGCTCGCGCCAGAGGTCCTGCGGCGGCAGGTAGGCCGAGGTCGCGACGAGGACGAGCCGGTCGACGAGGTCCGGGCGGCGCACGGCGAGCGACTGCCCGGTCATGCCGCCGAGCGACAGGCCGACGACATGCGCGCGCGCGATACCGAGCCCGTCGAGCAGGGCGGCGAGATCGTCGGCCAGGTGCTCGACCTCGAAGCCGGAGGCCGGCACGGCCGAGCCGCCATGTCCGCGGGTGTCGTAGCGCAGGCAGCGGAAGCGCCCGGCGAGCGCGGCGGCCTGTGCGTCCCACATCCGCAGCGTGGTGCCGAGCGAGTTCGAGAAGGCGACGACGGGCGCGCCCTCGGGACCTTCCAGGAGGTAGTTCAGCGTGACGCCGTTCGCGGCGATGGTCGGCATGATCAGTGTCTCCGGACAGTCAGGTGAGGGTGGCCCGGACGCGCGCCACCTCGGCCGTGACGCGGTCGATCCAGCCGGCGGCGGCCGCGACGGACGGGCCGGGGTCGAAGGCGGCGTCGAGATCGGCGGAGGAGAACCGGCCGGCGAAGTCGGGATCCCGCTCGACCGCTTCCCGCAGCATCACGCCCGCCTCGCGGACCCGGCCGGCGAGCCGCTCCATCATGGCATGGGCGCCGGCCCGGCCGAGGCTGGCGGTGAGCCGCGCCGCGACCGCGTCGGCGAAGAGGAGGCCGCGGGTCGCGTCGAGATTCCGGCGCATCCGCTCGGGATCCACGACCAGCCCCTCGGCGAGGCGGCGCGCCTCGGCGAGGGCGCCCGAGGCGAGGCCGAAGAGGCTCGGCAAAGCGTGCCATTCGGCGTGCCAGGCCCCGGCCGGCCGCCCATGCGCGGCCGCCATGCTGCCGGCCAGCGTCACGAGATGGCCGGGCGCGGCGGCATGCGCGGACAGGATCACGGTCGCGGAGACCGGGTTGCGCTTGTGCGGCATGGCCGAGGAGCCGCCGCGACCGGGCAGATGCGGCTCCGCGACCTCCCCGATCTCAGTCGAGCAGAGGTCGGCGACGTCAGTCGCCATCTTGCCGAGCGCGCCGACGAGGCTCGCGAGGAAGGCACCTGTGGCCAGCATCGAGGCGCGGCGTGTGTGCCAGGCGACCGGCGCCGGGGCGAGGCCGAGTTCCTCGGCGAAGGCGTCGGCGACAGCCGGCCCGTCCCGGCCGAGCGCGGCCAGTGTCCCGACCGGCCCGCCGAGCGAGGCCCGCAGCACGGCCTCCCGCAAGGCCGGCAGTCCGGCCGCGACCTCGGCGATGCCGGCGGCCCAGACCGCGACGGTGAAGCCGAAGGAGAGCGGCTGCGCCTGCTGCCCGTAGGTCCGGCCGACCTGCGGCGTTGCGCGATGACGCTCGGCGAGACTGGTCAGCGCGGCCAGGATCGCGTCTGCGTCGGCGGCCACGAGGTCCAGCCCCCGCCTCATCTGCAAGGCGAGCGCGGTGTCGACGATGTCCTGGGTGGTCGCGCCCTTGTGGAAGGCTGCTTCGAGCTCCGGCGGCAGCCGGGCACCGACGGCTTTGACGAAGGGGATGGTCGGCACGCCGGCAAGCGCCGTGCCCCGGCCGAGCGCGTCGAAATCGAGCGTGTCGGGATCGATCGCGTCGAGCGCGGCGGCGAGCCCCTCGGGCACGAGGCCGAACAGTGCCTCCGCCCGGGCGAGGGCCACCTCGGCCGCCAGCATCGCGGCGAGCCGCGCCCGGTCGGAGAAGACTTCGCGCATGGTCTCCGTCGCGAAGAGCGGTCCGAGGAGACGGGAATCCAGCGCCGAGAAGGTCATCGCGGCGACGTCTAGCAGGCCGTCAGGCGGGCGACGAGCCGGTTTCGCGCCCGCCACGCCGCTGCCACGCACCGCCGCTCACCCCGGCGAAAGCCGGGGTCCAGGGTCGGGCAGAGGCGGGCACGGCGGCTGGGTTCCGGCTTTCGCCGGGACGAGCGGGTGAGTGGCCGCCTCACCGCCCGGCGGCGTAGCCCTGCATGCCGCGCGGATTCGCGGCGGCGCGGAGCCGCTTGCCGTCGCGGGACGCGGCGGTGAGGCGGCCCTCGGACCAGGCGTCGCCGATCTCGACCACGTGGCCGCGCCGGCGCAGCTCGGCAACGGTCGCATCCGGTACCCGGCTCTCCACCACCAGCACACCCGGGCGCGAGGTGCGGGGCCAGAAGGAGGACGGGAAATGCTCGCTATGCCAGGCCGGCGCGTCGATCGCCTCCTGGAGGTTCAGGCCGGCATGGACGTGGCGCAGGAAGAATTGCGGGATCCACTGGTCCTGCTGGTCGCCGCCCGGCGAACCCCAGGCGAGGTGGGGCTCGCCGTCGCGGAGCGCCATCGTGGGCGAGAGCGTCGTGCGCGGCCGCCGGCCAGGGCCGAGCGCCTGCGGATGCTCCTCGTCGAGCCAGAACATCTGGCCGCGGGTGCCGAGCGGGAAGCCGAGTTCCGGGATCACGGGCGAGGAATGCAGCCAGCCGCCGGACGGCGTCGCCGTGACCATGTTGCCGTCGCGGTCGATGATGTCGAAATGGACCGTATCGCCCGAGACGGCGCCCATCCGCTCTCGCCGCCGCGCATCCTCCCTCGGCGCGCTCGCGATCCGGCCGACGGTTGGCTCCCCGGCCCCTGACGCGCCGACAGCGGTGCGCTCGCCGCCGACCCGCGCGCCGATCGACTTGCCGTGTCCAGGGATCGTGCCGGGCCGGTAGTCGAGCGAGGCCTGATTGCCGATGAGCGCCCGGCGCTCGGCATTGTAGGCCTCCGAGAGCAGCGTCTCGCCGGGAATGTCGACGAAATCCGGATCGCCGTAGAAGGTGTCGCGATCCGCAAAGGCGAGCTTCGCCGCCTCGACCTGGAGATGGATGAAGTCCGGCCCCGCCGGATCGAGCCCGTGGAGATCCAGCCCACGAAGGAGGGCGAGCTGCTGCAAAGCCGCCGGGCCCTGCGACCAGAAGCCGGCCTTCAAGACGGTGTAGCGGCCGTAATCGAGCGCGACCGGCGCCTCGACCCCGGCCTGCCAGCGGGCCATGTCCTCGCCGGTGAGGAGGCCGCGATGCCTCCGACCCGAGGTGTCCATCACCTCCTCGGTTCGCGAGAAGCGGTCGATCGCCTCGGCCACGAAACCCTGCGACCAGCAGAGCCGCGCCCGCTCGATCTCGGCCTCGCGCCCGCCGCCGCCGGCTTCCGCCTCGGCCAATACGCGTTCGTAGGTCGCGGCCAGCGCCACATTCGTGAAGAGGGAACCCGCACGCGGCACCTCGCCGCCCGGCAGATAGACCGCGGCCGAACTCGGCCAATGCTCGCGGAACATCGCCTCCACAGTCTGGATCGTCGCCGGAATGCGCTCGACCAAAGGATAGCCGTGCCGCGCATAGCCGATCGCCGCGCCGAGCACGTCGCGCAGCCGGAGCGTGCCGTAATCGCGCAGGAGCAGCATCAGGGCGTCGAAGGTGCCCGGGACGACGGCGGCCAGGAGCCCGGTGCCCGGCACCATGTCGAGGCCGAGGTCGCGAAACCGCCCGATCGTGGCGGCCTGCGGGGCCGGCCCCTGGCCGCAGATCACCTCGGTCCGGCCACGCCTCGCGTCATGCAGGATGATCGGCACGTCCCCGAGCGGGCCGTTCAGATGCGGCTCGACCACCTGGAGCGTGAAGGCCGTCGCGACGCCCGCGTCGAAGGCGTTGCCGCCGCGCTCGAGCAATCCCATCCCGACCGCGGTCGCGATCCAATGGGTGGAAGCGACGACCCCGAAGGTCCCGTCGATCTCGGGGCGGGTCGTGAAGGCGTTCGGATTGATGAAGCTCATGCGCTCACTCTCCCGCCGTGGGGCCGGTAAGACAAGCCGTGGGCCAGTCACGGGCACGAGGCTGCGGTGCGTCCTTCGAGGCCCGGCTTCGCCGTGCACCTCAGGATGAGGAGCGAGATTCCACTCCTTCCTCATGCTGAGGTGCGAGCCGCAGGCGAGCCTCGAAGCACGCAGGAGGTGACAGCCCGCTCGCGGCCCTCATCGCCCGACGCTTTCGTGAGGCGGGGGGAACAGGCCCAGTTTGGAATGGTTGTCAGCTGAATTCCGAGAGCGCCAGTGATCCGCGGCCATCCGGTCGGGCGCGCGCTCCGTGTCGGAGAGCCATGTGATCACGACAGCTGCAAACGGGCCCGCCGACCTCCCGGAGAAAGTGCCGGTCACGATCACGATCAACGGCGAGCGGCGGCGGATCGAGGTCGCGCCCTGGACGGTGCTCCTCGACCTCCTGCGCGAGCATCTCGATCTCACCGGCACCAAGAAGGGCTGCGACCACGGCCAATGCGGCGCCTGCACCGTGCTGGTGGATGGCCGGCGGGTGAATTCCTGCCTGACCCTCGCGGTGATGAAGGACGGCGCGAGCGTCACCACGATCGAGGGGCTGGCGAATGGCGCCCTGCACCCGATGCAGCAGGCCTTCGTCGACCACGACGCCTTCCAATGCGGCTATTGCACGCCGGGCCAGATCTGCTCGGCGGTCGGGCTCGTCGAGGAGGGCCGGGCGAACTCGCCGGAGGAGATCCGCGAGATGATGAGCGGCAATCTCTGCCGCTGCGGCGCCTATGTGAACATCGTGGCGGCCGTGCAGGAGGTCGTGGCGGCCGGTAACGGCGGCCTGCCGGCCGGGAGCGCCGCCCGATGAACAACTTCGCCTATACGCGTGCGGAGCGCGTCGAGGACGCCGTCGCGGCTCTCGCCGCCGAGCCGGGCGCGAAGCTTGTCGCCGGCGGGACCAATCTCGTCGACCTCATGAAATACAATGTCGAGCGCCCGACCCGGCTCGTCGACATCACCCGCCTGCCGCTCGGCAGCATCGAGGAGACGACGGAGGGCGGGCTTCGCATCGGTGCGCTCGTGCCGAATTCCGATCTCGCCCATGACGAGCGCATCCAGGCGCGCTACCCCTTGCTGGCGGGCGCCATCCTGGCCGGCGCCTCGCCGCAACTCCGCAACGCCGCCTCGACCGGCGGCAACCTGCTCCAGCGGACGCGCTGCTACTACTTTTATGACTCGGCGACGCCCTGCAATAAACGCGAGCCCGGCAGCGGCTGCCCGGCGATCGCGGGCCAGAACCGCATCCACGCGATCCTGGGCACGAGCGAGCATTGCATCGCGACCCACCCGTCCGACATGTGCGTGGCCTTGGCCGCTCTCGGCGCGACCGTGCGCGTGTCCGGCCCCGACGGCGAGAGGACGATCCCGTTCGCGGAGTTCCACCGCCTGCCGGGGGACCGGCCCGAGATCGACACCACGCTCGCGCATCGCGAGATCGTCACCGCGGTCGAGCTGCCGGCGGAGGATTTCTCGGCGAACTACACCTATCTCAAGCTGCGCGACCGGCTCTCCTACGCCTTCGCGCTTGTCTCCGTTGCGGCTGCTCTCAGGATTGAGGATGGCCGGATCACCCAGGCCCGGCTCGCGCTCGGCGGCGTCGCCCACAAACCCTGGCGGAACTGGGGCGCGGAAGCGCTCCTGACCGGGCACGCACCCTCGTCGGAGGCCTTCGGAGCCGCGGCCGAGCACGTGCTCTGCGACGCCAAGGGGTTCGAGCATAACGGCTTCAAGATTGAGCTCGCCCGCCGGGCCATCATCCGGGCGCTCGGGCAGGCCGCGGCCGGAACGCCGCAATCCCAGACCGACAAGCGCATCCGCTAAGGCTTCCCCATGCTCCGCGATCCCGATCTTTTCGTCGGCACGGCCCAGAGCCGCGTCGACGGCCCCGCCAAGGTCACGGGCGAGGCCCGCTACGCTGCCGAATTCCCCGCGCCCGACCTCGCCCACGGAATCGTCCTGTCGAGCGCCATCGCGCGCGGCAAGATCACGGCGATCGATACTTCGGCGGCGCTCGCCGTGCCGGGCGTGATCCAGGTCTACACGCACGAAAACCGGCGGCGCACCGCCTGGCTCGGCTACAATTACCAGGACGAGGTCGCGCCTCCCGGCTCCCCGTTCCGGCCGCTCTACGATGCCGAGATCCATTTTAGCGGCCAGCCGATCGCGCTGGTCGTGGCGGAGGATTTCGAGACGGCCGGCTACGCGGCCTCGCTCGTCCGGATAGAATACGACACGGCGGAGCACATCACCGACGTCGAGGCGCAGCGAATCGAAGCCTATGTCCCGCCGAAGAAGCGTTCGGGCGTGAAGCCGCCGCCGAAGCCGCGCGGCGATGCCGCCCAGGCCTTCACGTCGTCGCCGCTAATGGTCGAGGCGGATTACAGCCACGCCATCGAGCATCACAACCCGATGGAGATGCATGCCTCGACCGTGATCTGGGCGGGCGGCGGCAAGATCGAGATCCACGACAAGACGCAGGGGCCGCATAACAGCCAGAAATACGTGACGTCGGTCTTCGGCCTGAAGCCGGACGACGTGCGCGTGCTGAACGCCTATGTGGGGGGAGCCTTCGGCCTCGGACTTCGCCCGCAGCATCAGCTCTTCCTGGCCGTAATGGCGGCCCTCGAGCTGGAGCGGTCGGTGCGGGTCGTGCTGACCCGCGATCAGATGTTCACCATGGGTTACCGGCCGCACACGTTGCAGACGGTCCGGCTCGGCGCGACCGAGGACGGCAAGTTGAATGCCATCCTGCACGATGCCGTCTCAAGCACGTCGCATTTCGAAGACTACCAGGAGAACATCGTCAACTGGTCGGGCTTCATGTATCAATGCGACAATGTCGAGCTGACCTACAAGCTCGCCAAGGTCGACACGAATACCCCTTGCGACATGCGGGCCCCTGGGGCCACGACCGGCGTCTTCGCGCTCGAGATCGCGCTCGACGAACTCGCCGCCAGGGCGGGGATCGACCCGGTCGAGCTTCGCCTGCGCAACTATTCCGAGACCGAGCAGAACGAGAACAAGGCCTATACGTCGAAGGAGCTGAAGGCCTGCTACCGCGAAGCAGGCGAGCGTTTCGGCTGGGAGAAGCGCAGCCCGGCCCCGCGCTCCAAGCGGGACGGGCGTGAGCTCGTCGGCTGGGGCATGGCGACCGGCTGTTGGGAGGCTTTCATGCAGAAGGCGTCCGCACGAGCCCGTCTCACGCTCGACGGCCGCCTCGAGGTCGCGACCGGCACCTCCGACATCGGCACCGGGACCTACACGATCCTGACCCAGATCGGCGCCGACGCGCTCGGCCTCCCGATGTCGGCCGTCACCGCGAAGGTCGGCGATTCCTCGCTGCCGGCTTCGCCGGTCGAGGGCGGCTCCTGGACGGCGGCCTCGAATGGCAGCGCGGTGAAATTCGCCTGCGACAAGGTCTGCGAGCGGCTCTTCAAGCTCGCGCGCGCCATGGACGGTTCACCCCTCGCCAACGCCTCGTTCGAGCATGTCGCCTTCAAGGGCGGCCGAATCCTGCTGAAGGAGGATCCGGCCCGATCCGTGGCGATCACGGACGCCATGCGGGCCGGCGGCGTCGAGGTGATCGAGGAGGAGCAGACCGCGGCCCCGAGCCTCGTCGACATGGTCCGCTACGCGGCCTTCACGCATTCCGCCGTCTTCGTGGAGGTGAAGGTCGACGAGGATCTCGGGCGGGTACGGGTCACCCGCATCGTGACCGCGGTCGCGGCCGGAAAGATCCTGAACCCGATAACGGCCCGGAGCCAGATCCTGGGTGGCATCGTCATGGGAATGGGCATGGCCCTGCACGAGGAGTCGATGCTCGACCACAATCTCGGGCGGTTCATGAACCACAATTTCGGCGAGTACCACATCCCGGTGAATGCGGACGTGCACGACATCGACGTCATCTTCGTCGAGGAACACGACGACAAGGTGAGCCCGATGGGCGTGAAAGGCCTTGGCGAGATCGGCATCGTAGGAACCGCCGCCGCGATCGCGAACGCGGTCTATCACGCGACCGGCAAACGCATCCGCGACCTGCCGATCACGCTCGAGAAGCTGCTGTAGGCGAACCAGAACGGTTCGTAGGGCAGAGCGTGGCCAAAGTCGCCAAGCTGAGGGTCTATTGCATGCCGGCCGGCTTCTACGACGCCGTCGTCGCGGCACCGAGTCAGAAGGCGGCTCTGCGGGCATGGGGCACCACGACGGATCTGTTCGCGGCCGGCCGCGCCTCGATCGTCGAGGACGAGGCCTTGCAGGCGGAGGCGCTGGCTCGACCCGGCGAGGTAATCAGGCGCTCCCGGGGCAACGAAGCCGCTATGCTCGGGCCCGAGCCGCCGGAAGCCGCATCGCCCCGGGCCCGATCGGTTCGGATACGGCCGCTGAAGCCCGATCGGTCCAGGCTGGATACCGCGGAGCGCGCTCTCGCCGAGGCGGAGCGTGAGGTCTCGGTCGAGCTGAACGCCCTGGAGATCGAGCGGGCGGACCTTGACCGAAGGCTGACCGACGCTCGGGCCAGGGGTAAGGCCAGGATCGCGTCGCTGGAAGAGGCTCGCCGTGACGCCGAAGGCGAGTTTTCGGGCTCTCGCCGACGCTGAGCATCTCGGACGATAGATGTCCGCAGGAGCCCCCTCAGAGCCCGATCGTGGAGGCCCGATGCTTGTTCTCTCGCAGAGCATCCATGAGCGGCATCAAATCGGCCATCGAAAAGGGCGGACGCAACGTCATCGATCCCTGCAACAAGTCGGGCCCGTTCGGAACCTCACGCTCGGTCATGAAGATGATCGGCCTCGTCGGATGCGTGAAGCGAAACTCGAAGGCGACATGCAGGCCCGACAGCGTCGGGAGGTCGACATTGGTGATCAGCCATTCGACGCTGCCCCGCATGTCGCGGAGGAGCTGAAGGGCGGTGGCGCCACCAGCCGCTTCCACGACGTAGAATGCCTCGCTGCGAAGAGCGGTCGCAAGAGTGTGGCGGAGCTCGCCGTCTCCCTCCACCAGCATCACCGATTCGACGACCGCCTCCGAGACGATGGCCTCATAACGACCCGCGCCTGGTTTGCCGACAGTGAATTCTTCGCCCCGGTCCATCATCGCTCCTCGTACAGGGAGCGCTATGTCTCTCAGCCGCCAGGGTCACGACGAACCGACGATGATATTTATATAGTGCTCACCTACAGGTTTGTTAGTCTACGTCACAGATTTATTATTGCCAGCTCCTGACATCTGACGACCTACAGAGGAAGACTGACTCTGTTTGACCGATCTGAGTGATGACGGAGCGACCGCACGGTCGCGCGCAGCTACGTCCTCACGCGGGCCGGCCGGCCGTGCCGGCGGTGATCGGGCCGGAAGTGATCGTAGCCGAACCGCCGGGCGGGACTCAGCTGAACCTCACTCCGATATCGGAGCCGTTCTGCCACCGCACCTCGGCGCGCCGCCGCTCGCCGGTCCGGATGAGGAGCAGCTCGAACTGGTCCGGAGGGGAAGACAGGCCCTCGACGCGAAGCAGGGCCCCCGTCGGGGACAGGTTGCGGATCGTGCATTCCGTCGTCGAGTTCAGCCCGTTCGTGACGATCAGACCCCGCATGAGGACGCGCGGCCGCAGCTCGCGACGGCGCTCGTCGTCCGGGGAGGCCCTGTCCTCGTGCCGTCGTCCGGGGTCGCCGCTGGCGAGGCGTGCCCGCGAGGGACGGAGCGGGAGACGCGATGGCGTCCGCACCGGGAGCGCTCTCGGCCGCGCTCAAGATGTCCGTGACGCTCGACCCATGGAGCGGGTAGATGGCGGCCCCGAGCGTCGCCCCGAGCATGCCCGTGGGACTGCCCGTGACAGGCAGGCGACAGCCCTCCGCGCGCGAGCTAGGCTCGGCCCGTCACGCGAGGCCTGGGCTCGATGCGGTTCTTGGGGGTGGGCGAGACCTGCGACCTCGGCGCCCTGTATCTCAGCCTCCAGGCGGAACCAACCGGCCTGCCGGTGCTGTTCGAAGTCGGCGCGAATGAGCTCAACGACCATTGCGGTGAGTTCGGGCTCGACCCGACCGGCCCGCTCGTAACGAGCCGGCTTTATGGCTGGACGCTCCTTGGGACCAGCGTCGCCGGAACGATCGCCGGAGGCCAACCGCAAAGCCTGCCGCATGTCGGCCGAGGCGTCGTCCCGAACATGCGCTACCGCCTCGGCCGCGATTACGAGCGGCTGGAGCAGTTCGGCCTGCTCGGCCCTCCGTCGAACCGTGCCGAAGCCGCCCCTTGGCGCCGAGCACCTCTCCGTTCATTTCAAGCCGCCGAATCTGCCCATGATGATGGTCGATACCGAATTGAAGCCGAGCGCCATCCACGGCCTCGGAGTGTTCCTGCTCGCCCCCGTGAGAGGCGGGGACTTGATCTGGCGCTTCGATCACCGCATCGACCGCGTCTATTCCGAGGCCGAGATCGCGACCCTTCCCGATCACATGCAAGGCTACCTGCGGACCTATTCCACCTGGCATGAGGCCACGGGTCTCTACGTGCTGTGCGGCGACAACGGCCGCTATTTCAACCATGCGAACGACCCGACGACCGTGTCGAACGGGATCTCCTTCGGCGAGGACCGCGCCATCCGGGACCTCGCGGCCGGCGAGGAGCTGACCTCGGACTACCGGACGATCTGCGACAACGTCCGCCAGAACGGCACGACCTTTTGAGCCTGGTTGGTGGCGGCCGAACGCGCCATCCGGGTCAGTCTTTGATGGCCGACCCGCAAGGCCCTGCACGAGGCAGCGGGACGACGTAGAGGCAAGCCGGCACCGCGCTCGCGATGACCGGGGCGGTGTCTCAGCTCGGAAAGGCGGCAGCGAGTTCGGCGATCTGCTCGGGGCCGAGTGGCGCAGTCTGCCGGCCCGAGAGCAGGAAGGTGAGCTTCGCCGTCTCTTCCAGCTCCTCGGCCGCGAAGACGGCGTCCTCGATGGTCCGGCCGGCCACGACCGGGCCGTGATTGGCGAGCAGCACGGCATGGTGGTCGCGGGCGAGCGCCCGGACGGCCTCGGCAAGGCCGCGGTCGCCCGGCCGGAAATACGGCACCAACGGCAGCTTTCCGACCCGCATCACATGGTAGGCCGTGAGCGGCGGCAGCACGTTCGCGGGGTCGGCATGGCATTGGCACGAGACCGCGACCGCGTGCGTGCAATGCAGGTGCACGATCGCCCGCGATGTCGGCCGCTCCTCGTACATGGCGAGATGCAGGAAGCCTTCCTTCGAGGGCGGATCGCCGGAGATGTGCCGTCCGGCTTCGTCGACCTTGGCGATGCGCTCAGGATCGAGGAGCCCGAGGCAGGAATTGGTGGGCGAGATCAGAATCGCGCCGTCGTCCAGGCGCGCGCTGACGTTGCCGGTCGAGCCATGCGCGTAGCCCCGGCGGTAGAGGAGGTCGCCGAAGCGGCAGATGAGGTCGCGGAACCGGCTCTCGTCCCGGCTCACGGCAGCGCGTCCCAGGCCTTCAGGAAGAAGTCGTCGGTGCCGAAATTGCCGGATTTGAGCGCGAGCGCCATGCGGGGATCGGACAGGCTGAAGGTCCAGGGCACGCCGGGGTCGATCTCCGGTCCGATCTCGAGGGCCTTCACGCCGAGCGCGGTCACGACCGCGCCGGAGGTCTCGCCGCCCGCCACGACGAGGCGCGTCACGCCCTGCCGCCCGACGAGGCCGCGGGCGATCTCGGCGAAGGTCTCCTCGACGAGGGCGGCCGCGCGCTCGCGCCCGAGGCTCGCCTGCGCACCCGTCACATCGTCGGGAGGCGCCGTGGAATAGACGAGGACGGGCCGATCGGAGTTCTGCTCGCCGGCCCAGGCGAGGACCTGCGCGGCATCCTGCCGGCCGGCCGCGATCTCGGCCGGTGAGATGCGGAAGGTCGCGAGCCCCGCGCGCTCGGCCGCCGCGACCTGTTTTTGGGTCGCGGTCGAACAGCTGCCGGCCAGGATCGCGCTCCGACCCGGCGGGATGGCGGCGGCCCGCGCCTCGGCTCGCGGGCCGACCCATCCCCGCGCCCGGTAGGCGTCGGGCAGGCCGATCGCGAGCCCGCTGCCGCCGGTGACGAGCGGCGCCTCGGCCACCGCCGCGCCGAGCTCGACGAGGTGGCGGTCGGTGAGCGCGTCGACGATCGCGAGCCGGGTGCCGTCGGCCGCGAGCCGGGCCAGCGCCTCGCCGATCGCCTCGCGGCCGCGTTCGACGGCGTCGAAGGCAATCAGACCGACGGGCAGCCGCGTCTGCCGACCGAGCACCGCGACGAGGTTCGGGTCGCGCATCGGGGTCAGCGGATGGTCCCGCATCGGGCTGTCGGAGAGGAGCTGCCGCCCGACGAAGAGGTGGCCCTGGAAGACCGTGCGGCCATTGGTCGGGAAGGCCGGCGTCGCGACCGCGATCGCGGCCCCGAGACGGCCGAGCAAGGCCTCGGCGACCGGGCCGATATTGCCGGCATCGGTCGAATCGAAGGTCGAGCAATACTTGAAGAAGAGCTGCCGAGCCCCGGCGCCGAGCAGCATGTCGGCCGCCCGGAGCGACATCTCGACGGCCTCCGCGGCCGGGACCGTGCGGGATTTCAGCGCCACCACGATCACGTCGGCATCGCCCGGCAGGTCGCCCGCCTCCGGAACGCCCGTCACCTGCACGACGCGCAGGCCCCCGCGCGACAGCGTCAGGCCGAGATCGGTCGCCCCGGTGAGGTCGTCCGCGATGCAGCCGAGGACGGGGCCGGTGGTCACGATCCCGAACCCTGGCGCGGATTCCCGTTCAGCACGTCGTAGCTCCGCACCACCTGGCTGTCGTCCTTGGCGCCGTCGCCGCGGCCGGAGGAGGCGAGGAACATCTGCTGGGCGGCGCTCGCCAGCGGCAGCGCCACGCGCTGCTCGCGCCCGGCTTCGAGCACGATGCCGAGGTCCTTCACGAAGATGTCGACCGCGCTCGAGACGGGCGGCTCGTCCTCCAGCATGCGGGGCCCACGGTCGCGCAGCATCCAGCTCGACGCAGCCGAGCCGGACAGGATCTCGAGCACCACCCGTCCGTCGATCCCGGCTTTTCGCGCCAGCGAAAAAGCCTCGGCCGCGACCGCGATATGGACGCCGCAGAGGAGCTGGTTCACGGCCTTCAGCGTCGCGCCCTGCCCGGCCTGCTCGCCGACATGGAAGATTTTCGTGCCGAGCGCGTCGAGGACCGGCCGGATCCGCTCGAACACCGCCGTGGGCGCGGCCGCCATGATGGTGAGCTCGCCCGCCTTGGCGCCGGCGACGCCGCCCGAGACGGGCGCGTCCAGGAAGGCGCGGCCGGTCGCCTCGACGTCGCGGGCGAGGGTGGCGGCGGCCTTCGGCGGGCAGGTCGCCATCACGATCACGGTCGCGTCCGGCTTCAGCGCGTCGAGCGCGCCCGAGGCGAACAGCACCTCGCGGGCCTGGTCGGCATTGACCACCATCAGCAGCAGCACATCCGCGTCCCGCGCCGCGTCAGTCGCGGTCTCGGCCGTGCCGGCGCCGGAGGCGGCGAGCGCCTCGCGGGCGGCCGGCCGCATGTCGAAGCCCCGCACCTCGAAGCCGCGCCGGGCGAGATTGCCGGCCATGGGCAAGCCCATGGCGCCGAGGCCGACAAAACCGATCCTGGTCATGCGTGAACCCTGCTCCTGGTGACGGCCGGTGCGTTCACAGCCAGCCCTTGATGCTGCGCGCCATCGCGTCCGTCGAGATGCCGTAGCGCTCGTGCAAAGTCGGCAGCGCGCCGGCATCGAGGAAGAGGTCCGGCAGCGCGATCTGGCGGAAGCGCGCCGGCCGCACGTCCGAGCGCATCATCACACCGGCCACGGCCTCGCCGAGCCCGCCCACCACGGAATGGTTCTCGGCCACCACGACGAGCCGCCCGTTCCGCCCCGCCTCGGCGAGGATCGTCGCCTCGTCGAGCGGCTTGATCGTCGGCACATGCAAGACGGCGACGTCGATCCGGTCGGCGGCGAGCGCGGTCGCGGCCTCCAGCGCCCGCATCGTCATGAAGCCGGAGGAGACGACGAGCACGTCCGCCCCGTCCCGGATCAGCTTCGCGCGGCCGAGCTCGAAGCTGTAGCCGTATTCGTCGAGCACCAGCGGGACGTTGCCGCGCAGGAGCCGCAGATAGACCGGGCCGCGATGGTCGGCGATGGCCGGCACGATCTGGCAGATCTCGTGCGCGTCGCAGGGATCGATGATGGTGAGGTTCGGCATCGCCCGGAACATGGCGAGGTCGTCCGTCGCCTGGTGGCTCGGGCCGTAGCCGGTGGTCAGGCCGGGCAGCGCGCAGACGACCTTCACGTCGAGCACTTCCTCGGCGATGGCGAGGCAGATGAAATCGTAGGCCCGGCGCGAGGCGAAGACCGCGTAGGTCGTAGCCCAGGCCTGGAACCCCTCGCGCGCCATGCCGGCGGCGGCGCTCATCAGGAGCTGCTCGGCCATGCCCATCTGGTAGAAGCGCTCCGGATGGCGCTCGGCGAAGATGTGCAGGTCGGTATACTTGCCGAGATCGGCCGTGAGCCCGACGATCTCGGGCCGCGTGTCGGCAAGCGCGGCGAGCGCATGGCCGAAGGGGGCCGGCATGGTGCGCTGGTTCGGCCCGGCGAGCGACGCGATCATCGCCGAGGTGGTAAGCCGCGGCCCCTCCGCGGCCTCGGCGCGCCGCGCCGGCGCCTCGTATTTCGAGCGCCTCATGACGGCCTCGCCTCGTCGATGATGGCGAGCGCGCGCGTCCATTCCTCGGGCTCGACTCGGAGGAAGTGGTTCCGCTCCCGCGCCTCGAGGAACGGCACGCCTTTCGCCATCCGGGTGTCGCAGATGATGACCCGCGGCTGCGGCTCGGGATGCGCCCGCGCCCGGTCAAAGGCCGCGACGAGCGCATCGAGATCGTTGCCGTCGACCCGCTGCGTAAACCAGCCGAACGCCTCGAATTTCGGCCCGAGCGGCTCGAACCCGGTGACGCTCTTCGCCGGCCCGTCGGCCTGCATATCGTTCACGTCGACGATCCCGATCAGGTTCCCGAGCCCGCCCCGCCCCGCATACAGCGCGGCCTCCCAGACCGAGCCCTCGCCGAGTTCGCCGTCCGAGAACAGCGTGTAGCAGAACGCCCCGGACCCCTTCCGCTTCAGCCCGAGACAGATCCCGACCGCGATCCCGAGCCCATGCCCGAGCGAGCCGCCGGTGATCTCCATCCCGGGCGTGTAGGCGGCCATGCCGGACATCGGCAGGCGCGAATCGTCGGCCCCGTAGGTCTCGATCTCGTCCTCCGGCACGATCCCGGCCTCGACGAGCGCCGCGTAGAGCGCGATCGCGTAATGGCCGATCGAGAGCAAAAACCGGTCCCGCCCCTCCCATTCTGGCTCCTCGGGCCGGTACGTCATCGCGTGGAAATAGGAGACGGCCAGCACGTCGGCGATGCCGAGCGCCTGGGCGATATAGCCCTGCCCCTGCACCTCGCCCATCCGGAGCGCATGATGCCTGATCCGCCGCGCCCGCTCCGGCAGCGGCACATTATGGCCGATGCGGCTCGTGGCCGGCATGGCATCCTCCCGTGTGTTGGGGCTTTTGTCGGGCGGATGGGGGCCGCGGTCAAACGGGGGGGAGAGATCAGTGTCGCCCTACTAAGCGACGGATGTGCATGTCAGCGGACGATCTGCGCCACACTCCTAACAACCGGGCGGTCACCCCGGGCAACGCTCCGGGGATGATGCGAGCCTCCCCGAAGCGTTGCGCGTCCCGCTCCGTTCATCTGACAAGCGCTCATCACAGCCGCTGCTATGCGCGAAGCGCTTCCACCACCGCATGGACATCTTCAGAACTAAAGCACGCGAACGGAATCCCTAGCTCAGACGCGATGCGAGCGGCAGCTTCACCCGCGCGTCGCTGCTGCTGCTCGAGCAGGCCGGCGTCTAACTCCGGCCTTATCCGTCGCGTGTCATTCAGCCGCCGCTGAAGGATGGCTCCTGGCTCGGCCCAGATCATCAGGATTTGCTCGCACGTCAGCGCCGCAAACACGCTGCTCGGAACGTCGGTTACAGAGGCATCACCAAAAATCACGGCATGACCGTCGAACAAAACGAGGCCGTCTACTGATGCGCTGGCGCGAGCAAAGCCGTCGATCAGCAGCTGTTGATTGTCCAACACTGGACCTGTTCGCAATTCCTCCGAGCTTGACGCGGTCGTTTGCCGACGCGCCTGCTCCGCTTTGATTAGATCGCTTGCTTGTAAGTGTAGCAACGGGATTTGCTCGACGAGGCGGCGGACGAGCGTGGATTTTCCTACACCTGACAGCCCAACTAAAGCTACGACCCGCCTCATTGCACTGCGAAACCGAGGTCGAGGCGCCGCAACAGCATTGCAAGCTTTGGCGGCTTGAACCGGAAGATCGACTGCGGAGGATGACCGTCGAAAATTCCTTGATGCCGCAGTTCCGGTAGCGTGACCGGCGGCTCGACATGCCCGATCAGCAGGAAGTTGATCGCCTTCACAGGTTTTTCCGCGCTTGCCTTCCAGGCTTGAAGCTGGCGCTCGCTATAGACAGAGCGACCGCCTGCCAGCCGTCGCAGCGCGTCTGTCGAATGCGCCAAGGTCATATCTTCGAAGATACCCACCGTCGTAATCGCCTGGGACGGCGGCCGTTCCGATAGGCTCTTGTAGAAGAACAGGAGTGCGCCCGGCTGCCCAATCCACGCTTTTGCTCGGCAGAGATAGACCTTGCGGATCGTGTTGCCGGGCAGACGGGGCCCCTGCCCCATGCCACCAAATTCGAACAGCTCTGGTTCGCGCGCATCCCGCAGTTCCGGGAAGAGCGCTTCGTGAAACTCCGCGCGGATCGGCACTCCATATGCTTCGACGCGCGGCCCGGCGTGGAACCGCGGATAGTTCTTACACGCCAAGCGAAACAAGTCCTCACCGTCCTCGGCCGAAAGCGAGTCCCGATATAACGATTTCTCGAAAGTGATCTCGCCGTCTGACGCGATAAGCGTTGACTGAAAACCGTAGTAGCGAACAAGCTCAATTAGTGTTGTCTGAGCCGGATAGGCCGTAAGGTACACAACGTCAAAATGATTCTTCTGCCCAAACCATAACACCTGCTTCAGCAGCAGTTCGCCAAGTTTTATGCCACGCCGCTCCGGCCGAACCTTGAAGGTGCATACTTTTAGTATCTTCTCGCCCGGTAGACTGGCGTCAGTTTCGCCCGCACGCTCCACTTTCCGCACGACAATGCCGGCGAGCTTGCCTTCGTCGGTGACGACCCAACATTTACGCCGTTGACGAACGCACTTTTCGCGCCACCAGCTGTCGAACCCTGGATAGCCCTCGCGCAGGCTGTCGAAGATCGGATCGTTCGCCGGGATGGTGTGCGCATCGACCTCTTCAATGAAGCGGATTGGAACGTCGATGGGCTCATAGGTTGTGCGCAGCAACAGAGCCGCGTCTGCGACATAGAGCACGCGGCGGGCCAGCTCGACCGAGCGTCGGCGCGCCCGATCATGCAGGCCCGTGTCCTCAGATATTAAGAAGTCGACAGCACCGATCGTGAGTGCGTGCAGGAGGGTTGCGTCGACGACGTCGTTAGGGCGGGGCAGTGCCCCGAACTGCGCTGCCAAGTCTGCAGCGGTGAGACCACGCACCTTGCCGAGGATCTGAAATTTAGCAATCTTGCTGAGTGATATCTGCCGCCGCGCACTGTCGCGGTCCCTCGCGAGGTCGTCGCGAGCGGCCTCGTGGATCAAGATACCGACGCCGTGCTTGGATGCGAGCTGCTGAAGAGCGGCAAAATCCGAGGAAACTTCCCGCTGATCTTCGAGACCGATGAAGACGTTCGTATCAATGAGGCAGTTCGGAGAACTCATAGCTAAGAACCTGACGCAATTGCCGGTTGGCATACAGGAACGATTGCGGTGGCTCGAAGCTAAACCGATCTCTTAACTCGGCCAGCTCGACTGGCCGCCGCAGTGCCCGAGCTCGAGCGAGCCTAATCGCGTACCCGTGATCAAGGCCCGCAAAGTATGCGTCAAAGTCATTGCGGTTGATGCAGGCATCTGGGGCGAACGCGCGCCAGATCGCGTCTGGCGACTGTTTGGTGACGGATTCAATTTCCGCGACCCCGGTAAGCGCCCGAGTTGGGCTTGAGGTATATATAAATGCAGCAGTGCCGGCCGGCACGTCAACTGGGAAACGTCGGCGAAGCTCGATCGTCTTACGACCTTTCAAAATGGGCTCGGCATACTGAGGTCTTATGCTTAATACCACATCGCGCCGCGCAGGAAAGCGGTCATCACCTATGATTGGCAGGACAAGCTGATCTTCGCTAACCTCCTCTTTATCAAACGAAAACTCAGCAAAGCTAGAAATTCGGAGGGCAGCATCTTCAAATCTCGCATCGATGCGAAGCTTTGCACCGAGGCCTTCCAGATAGTTCCTGAGGGTTGAGACCAGAAGGTCAGCTTGGCGTTCGATGCGGGAGAGCGATGACTGATGCATCCCGAGTCGGTCGGCGAGCTGGGTCTGTGTCACGCCAGCGCCCTCGCGCACTTGCTTCAGTCGCTCGCCGATGTGGTCTGCGTCTCGTTCACGAGCCAGATGCGCTTCGAAAACTCGGCCCATAGGCATAGTTCGATCTCCGAAGTGAGGTCTTATGACCTTAATGCTATAACGGCAAGTCGAGGTGTTTTGACGGTCCGCTCCGCGTGAGGCCAAAGCTTGGCACCGCTCGTCATCTAGGAATATAAGCGGATCGTCTCGTCCAACGAGGGGCGCGCTCATGAGGCGTCGCGAGTGTGGGGCGGGATCGGCGCCTGCGGGCGGGGTTCGCGGCCCCGCACTCGGGAGGCCGGGCCAGATTCGTCCCCCCGGTACTACGGCCGGGGCGCGCCGAAGGCGCTTAAGGGCGGCGGACGAGGTTTTGGCCTCGTGGCGCCGTGCCGAAATCCGGAAGGTCCGGTCCGAAATCGCCGTGCGCGGGAGGCCGGACGGCTCTCCTTACTAAGCTGAACGAGTCGACCGGTCTCCCGCGTCCCCTCGTCTGGTCTTTGAAGGTGTGGCGAGGACCGACCCGGGTGACCGGAACGGACGGCGCGTGCCTGCAACCACGGCGTCACGCTGAGGAGCCCCCCGAAGCGGGCGTCTCGAAGCACGCACGACGCGGGAGGGGCGGAGGTCCAACGTGGTGCGTCCTTCGAGACGGCCGGCAAAGCCGGCCTCCTCAGGATGACGCTGTGGGTGGACCCCGATCCGCTATTCCGGGCGGAGCAGTTGCTCCTCCGCTCACCCCGGCGAAAGCCGGGGTCCAGCACTTGGCCCTGGATCCCGGCTTTCGCCGGGAGGAGCGGGTGGGCCGGAGCCTTCCGTGGGTTCCGGGTTCCGCGGAGCCTGTCGTCGGGCCGGCCGCAGGCCGGACCCGATGGCGGCCCCGGAATGACGGGGAGCGGGCTCAGTCGGCCGGTGCCTCCGCGCCGGCAAGCGCGGCCGCGACGCGGCGGGCGAAGGCGGTGGGGTCGCGGGGCGTGTCGCCGTCCTGGATGCGGGCGAGGTCGAGGAGGGTGCCGGCGATTTCGGCGAGGTCCTCGCCCGCGGCCAGGCGCGCGGCGAGCGCGCGGATGAGGGCGTGGCGCGGGTTGATCTCGAGCACCGCCATGTCGGCCCCGAAGCCGCGGCCGGCGCGGCGCAGCAGGCGCTGCATCTGGAGGTCGGGGCCGTAGCCGGCGGAGGCGAGGACGACGGCGCTGTCGACCAGCCGGTCGGTCGAGCGGACATCGGAGACCTCGCCGTCGAGCGCCGCCTTCAGGGCCGCGACGAGCGCGTCGGTGTCGGCCGCCTCGCCCTCGGGCGCAGAATCGCCCGCGAAGCCGGAGAGGTCGATCGCGCCCTGGGTGATGCTGCGGAGCTTCTTCTCCCCGAAGGTGCCGAGCTGTTCGGGCCAGAAGGCGTCGACATGGTCGGACAGCAGCAGGACCTCGACACCGCGGGCGCGAAAACCCTCGACCTGGGGCGAGCGCGTGAGGGCGTCCGGCTCGCCGGCGATGAGGTAGTAGATCTCGTCCTGGCCGTCCTTCATGCGGGAGACGTAATCGGCGAGCGAGGTCCAGCCCTCGACCGTCGAGGAGCGGAAGCGGAGGAGCGGCGCGATCTCGTCGCGGCGGCCGCCATCCTCGACCAGCCCCTCCTTTACGACCGGGCCGAAATTCTCCCAGAAGGTCGCGTAATCCTCCGCATCCTTGGCCCGGTTGGTCAGTTCGGACAGGACCCGGCCCGTGACGGCCTTGCGGATGCGGGCGAGCGCCGGGGTTGATTGCAGCATCTCGCGCGAGACGTTGAGCGGCAAATCCTCGGTGTCGACGACGCCCTGCACGAAACGCAGCCAGGAGGGCAGGAGCCCGGCCTCGTCGGTGATGAACATGCGCCGGACGTGCAGCCGGACGCGGCTCTCGCGCTCGCCCTCGACCGGCGCGAAGGGCTTCATGCCGGGCACGAAGAGGAGCGCCGTGAACTCGGTCGCGCCCTCGGCCCGCCAATGCAGCGTGGCCCAGGGCTTGTCGAAGGCATGCGCGACCTGGCGGTAGAAGCCCGTATAGGCCTCCTCGTCGATCTCGGATTTGGGCTTGCGCCAGAGGGCATTGCCCTGGTTGCCGGCGACCTCCTCCGTGCCGGCCTCGGCGATCACGATAGGGGCCGTGATGTGGTCGGCCCATTTGCGGATGATGTGCTGGAGCCGCATCGGCTCGAGATATTCCTCGGCATCCTCCTTCATGTGCAGGACGACGTCGGTGCCGGCCTCGGCCCGGCTGCCGGGCGCGAGGGTAAAACTCCCCTCCCCCTCGGAGGCCCAGACCCAGCTCTCCTCCGCGCCGGCCTTGCGGGAGGTCACCTCGACGCGGTCGGCGACCATGAAGGCCGAGTAGAAGCCGACGCCGAACTGGCCGATCAGGCTCGGCCGATCGCCGGCGCTGGCGTCCGCCAGGGTCTGGCTGAAGGCGCGGGTGCCCGAGCGGGCGATGGTGCCGAGATCGCGCGCGAGCTCGTCCTTCGCCATGCCGAGGCCGCCATCGGTGATGGTGAGCGTGCGGGCGGCCTTGTCGGGGACGATGCGGATCTTGCCGTCGGCCGGCGGCGACAGGGCCGCATCGGTCAGGGCCGCGAAACGCCTGCGGTCGGTCGCGTCGGCGGCATTGGCGACAAGCTCGCGCAGGAAGATCTCGCGGTCGGAATAGAGGGCGTGGACGACGAGATCGAGGAGCCGCCCCACCTCGGCGCCGAATTCGTGCTTCTCGATCGTCTCGCTCACCTGTCGGGCTCCGTTGTCGCGCTGTCGGGCGCGATATGCGGCCAGGAAGAGGGCTTTGCAACGGGCCGCCGTGTGGACGCTGCGGGAGCCTGTGCGTAGGCTCGCCGCTTGCATCCGCCCGCCGACCGGCGATCCGAGCGACACGTCCTCCATGCCTCTATTCGACCTCGCCATCCGGGGCGGCACCGTCGTCACCGCGTCGGACACGTTCCGGGCCGATATCGGCATCCGGGACGGGCGGATCGTCAGCGTGGCGGACGGGGTCGAGGGCGCCGCGGAGGAGATCGACGCCTCCGGCCTCCTCGTCCTGCCGGGCGGGATCGACAGCCACGTTCACATCGCCCAGGATTCCGGTCCCGGCATCACGATGGCCGACGATTTCTGCTCGGCCACCCGGGCGGCGGCGGCGGGCGGCAATACCTGCGTGATGCCCTTCGCGATGCAGAAGAAGGGCGAGAGCCTGCGGGGCGCCGTCGAGGCCTATCGCCGACTGGCGGAAGGCTCCTGCCTCATCGACGTCGCCTTCCACCTCATAATCTCGGACCCGACGCCCGAGGTCCTGGGCCAGGAGCTGCCGGCGCTCCTGAAGGACGGCTTCACCTCCTTCAAGGTCTTCATGACCTATGACGACCTCGTCCTGTCCGACCGCCAGCTTCTCGACGTGTTCGACGTCGCCCGGCAGGAGGGCGCGCTCGTGATGGTCCATGCGGAGGGATACGACGCGATCCGCTACATGACCGAGCGGCTGGAGCGTGCCGGCGAGACGCGGCCGATCGGCCACGCCCTGTCCCGCCCGGAGATCGTCGAGCGGGAGGCTGCGCACCGAGCGATCAGCCATGCCGAGCTTGTCGACGTGCCGATCATGATCGTCCACGTCTCCGGCCGCGAGGCGATGGAGCAGGTGCGCTGGGCGCAGGCGCGGGGCCTCAAAGTCTATGCCGAGACCTGCCCGCAATACATCACACTGACGGCATCCGACATGGACCAGGTCGGCATGGAGGGCGCGAAATACGTCTGCTCGCCGCCGCCGCGCGACGAGGACAGCCAGCGCGCGATCTGGGAGGGGCTGCAGCAGGGGGTGTTCCACACGGTCTCGTCCGACCATTGCCCCTTCCGCTACGACGACCCGGAGGGGAAGCTGAACCCGCGCGGCCCCTCCTCCTTCCGTTGGGTCCCGAACGGCATCCCGGGGATTGAGACGCGGCTGCCGATCCTGTTCTCAGAGGGCGTCTCGGCCGGTCGCATCTCGCTGAACCGCTTCGTCGAGCTCACCGCGACGAACCACGCCAAGCTCTACGGCCTGTACCCGCGCAAGGGTTCGATCGGGATCGGCTTCGATGCGGACCTCACGATCTGGGATCCGAACCGCCGCGAGACGATCCGGCAGGCCGATCTGCATCACGGGCCCGATTACACGCCCTGGGAGGGATTCGAGGTGACGGGGTGGCCCGTCACCACCATCGCGGGTGGGCGGGTGGTCTTCGATCGTGGGCGCTTCGTGGACGACGCGCCGCGTGGACGCGTGCTGGAACGGGACCTGTCGCCGTACGCCGTCCCTCGGGGTGCCGGACTAAGGACGTCCCTGTTTGCGGGTTAGGCGGGGCGGCGCCGGGTCGGATCGTCCGCAGGGCCGTGTTGGCCGCAACATCAAGGAAGCCGCTTCATGGACATCGATCTGCCGGACGTGAAGGCCGAGGTGGAGGCGGCCTTCGCCCGCTACGAACAGGCGCTCGGCGACAACGACGTGGAGACGCTGGAGGCCCTGTTCCGGGACGACCCGCTCACCATCCGCTACGGCATCGCTGAGAATCTCTACGGCATGGACGCGATCCGGGCCTTCCGGCGCGCGCGCTCGCCGGTCGGGCTCGCCCGCCGGATCGACCGGACCGTCATCACGACCTACGGGCGGGATGCGGCCACGGCCTCGACCCTGTTCTACCGCGACAGCGCCGGCGGGAAAACAGGCCGGCAGATGCAGACCTGGATCCGCTGCCCCGAAGGCTGGCGCGTCGTCGCCGCACATGTGAGCCTGATCGAGGGCTGACGCCTCCCCGTCATTCCGGGGCCGCGAAGCGGAACCCGGAACCTATGGAGGAGCGGTCGAACGGGAGCGGTCCACGGCGGTGAGAGCCGTGGGTTCCGGGTTATCGCCTGTGGCGAGCCCGGAATGACGGGGTGGAATGCGCGCGCGAAGCCCCTCAGGCAATCCCGGCCCGCAACAAGTCGTGGATGTGCAGGATGCCGGCCGGCTTCTCGCCCTCGACGATGAAGATCGTCGTGATGCGCCTGCGGTTCATGAGTTCGAGTGCGGCACTCGCCAGCGTGCCCGGCGCGAGGCTGACCGGATCGAGCGTCATGACCTCGTCCACGGAACGATGCAGGATGTCCTCGCCCATGTGGCGCCGAAGGTCGCCATCCGTGACGATGCCGGCGAGGCACCCGTCCCGGCCGACAACGCCGACGCAGCCATAGCGCTTGCCCGTCATGGCGAGGAGGACGTCGGTCATCGTCGTGCCGGCCAGAACGAGCGGCACCTCATCTCCCGAATGCATCAACTGCTCCACGGTCCTCAGCCGCGCGGCGAGCTTTCCGCCGGGGTGGAACTGCTTGAAGTCGAGCGCGGAGAAGCCGCGCGCTTCGAGGAGCGCGATCGCCAGCGCATCACCCAGCGCCAGTTGCATCGCGCTCGAGGCCGTCGGAGCGAGGTTGTGCGGGCAGGCCTCCCGAACGATCGGGAGCGCCAGCACGATGTCGGCGGTGCTGCCGAGCGTGCTGGTCCGGCTCGACGTGATCGCGATGAGTTTCACGGCGAAGCGCCGGGAAAAGCTGATCAGGTCGCCGAGTTCTTGGGTCTCGCCGGACCAGGAGAGCGCGATGATGACGTCGTCCGACGAGATCATGCCGAGATCGCCATGGCTCGCTTCCGTCGCGTGCACGAAGGTCGCCTGGGTGCCGGTCGAGGCGAGGGTCGAGGCGATCTTGCGGCCGATATGGCCGCTCTTGCCGATGCCGGTTACGATCACCCGGCCCGGGGCGGATAGAATCGCGGCGACCGAGGCGTTGAACGCGTCCCTGATCTCTCCGTCGAGCGAGTCCGCCAGGACCGTGAGCGCATCCCGCTCGATCTCGACGCTGCGAATCCCGGAGCGGTGCGCCGACACGCCGGAAACTCGCGAGACGAGGGAAACGGACGCGTCGACGAGTTCGTCGCTGATCGTGATCATCGCTGCGGATTACCGCGCCGGGACGCTCCCCGGCAAGCAAGGGAGAAGGACGACGCTCGTCGAGCGGCAGGGGGAGCAGCTCAATCCGAAGCGTCGCTTGCGCATCCGGGCAGCACATGGAGCTTGACGCGAGACAGGCGCGACCCTCGGGCCGCGCCTGTCTCCGCGTCGTCGAAGGTCCCGGCTGAAGAGCCGGGACCGCTGATGCGCTTAGAACGTGATGCCCGTCTCGACCATGTAACGGTCCTGCGATGTCCGGTTGCCGGAACGGCCGAAGCCGGTACCCAGGGTCCCCTCGCCGAGGTCGCCGCGGGTGATGCCGCTGATCTCGACGCGGGAATATTCGCCGCGCAGGAAGTAGCGTCCGACCGTGTAGGTCGGGGTCACGGTGAACGACCAGGCCGAGCTGCCCGGGCCGTAGAGGAGGCTCGTGGTTCCGGAGGCGCGACGTCCCGTCTGCTCTTCGTATTCGCCGCGCACCGCGAGGGCGAAGTTGTCGGTGAAGGCGTAGCTCGCCAGGACCGCCCCGCCATAGGTCGAGGCCGTGTTCAGGATGCCGAGCTGCAGGTCCTTCTCGACCGTCGTGTACTGGAAGTAGGGCGTGATCGTCAGCGGGCCGTTCGTGTAGGTGTAGTTCGCGTTGAAGATCGCGCTGTTCTGCTGCAGCAGCGGCGTCGCGAACTGGTAGCGCAGGCTGCGGTTGCGCACGTCGGTCCGGCCGAGGTTCAGACCGCCGTTGACGCCGACCGAGTTGTTGTCGTCGAGCTTGTAGGTCAGCGCGCCCGTGAACCAGCTGATCTCGCCGGAGAAGAAGCCGTCGGTGCCGGCGACCGAGAGCGTCACGGGGCCGTTGGCGTAATTGAGCTGAACGCCGTGGTTGATGATGTTTTCCTGGTTGAACAGGAGGCCGCGCTGGATGTTCAGGTTCTGGAAAGTGAAGGGCGCCTCGGTCCCGATCAGGGTCGGCATGCGACCACCCTGCAGCGACCAGTTATCGCTGAACACGATCTTTCCGAAGGCGACCGGCAGCGGTCCGAACAAGAGATCGGTCTGGTCGATGCTGCCGTAATTTACGAAGCCAAGCGCCGGGATCGCGTAGCCGCCGCCCTGCACGTAGAACTGGAACGGCCCGTCGGCTTTCTGGACCCAGCCCTGGAGGTTGGTGAAATCCACTCGCCCGGCCCGGTCGTTCGGGAGCGGGCTCGGCGAGAAGGGAAACTGATTCGTCTGGGCATAGGCGTAGCCCGAGAGGGCGCCACCGAAATACAGGTCGCCGATCGCAGTCGAGATGCAGGTCGGATCGGGATTTTGCTTGATGATTCCGGCGAAGGCCGGCGTCGAAAGCTCGGCCTTGCAGGCCTTTGGCGCTTCAGGCGCCTTGGCAGCGGGGGCCAGATCGGCCGCGCGAGCGCCGCCCAAAGCGAAGCCCAGGCTGACAAGGCTCACGCCCGCAAGTGCGAAGGAACGTAGGCTGTATCGCTTCATGGCTTCCGAGACCCCCGACCACCGTGTTGTTGATGGCTGAAGCGTGTCGGGAACGCGGCAGTAAGGCGACGCTAACTTTGCGCCACTTGCCGCTTTGGTGTGCAATCAGGCCGAGTGTCGGACAATCCGGCAACTCTCGTGACATTGGCGCAACAGACAGGATGGGTCTCCAGCCCCATCCACCAATCAGTTGGCCTTGAAGCCTGAGGTGCTCGGCCCAACGGCCTGGGCTCCAGGAAGCAGGACGGCAGCGTGCTCGGACTTGTCTCGCCGGGCGGGCGCGACCTTCACCTTGGCGCTGGATGAACTCGACGCCGAGGCCTTTTCCTTGCCCGGAGTCGATTGGCGTCTCTTGTCTGCCCCAACGGAGGAGGTTTTCAAGCCCGGCTCCACCGCGCCCGGGAGCGTCGGCACATCGTCCGGATCCGCGCTGGCGAGCCGCGTCCGGCCCGGCCCACGAGGCGTCGTCACCGAGCCCGAGGTCGCCGGGTCAGCCACGGCCGACTTCGAAGCCATGACGGCCACCCGTGCGGACTTCGACCCGGACTTGCCGGTCTCGATCGGAACCTCGCGGGGACCTTCGGCCAGTGCCTCGGGTCGGCTCACCTGGCTGAAGCTGCGGCTCGGACGTGTATCCAGAATGGCAAAGCTAGAGCCCGAATCGCCGCCCGTCGACGGGGCTGCACCCTTGAAGCTCTCGTGCTGCCCGCCATCGGCATAGAGAAGGCGAACGGCCGGTGTGCCCTTGGCCACGAGGTCCGCGACCTGCTTGCGATCGTCCTCGTCCTTCTGAGCGACGGCCGGCGCCAGCGTCGGGTCGTCCTTGCACTCGTCGGCAACCGTGTTGAAGGCGTAACGACCCTGGCAGACGGAGATCCTGGGTTCGCGCTTCGTGACCTCGAAATGGTCGGAGCCCTGTTTCAGGTTCCGCCAGAACGGCATGTTCGGGTCCTGGCGGTAGCGGGCCAGGTTTTCGGCGGTCATCCGGAAGGGATAGGCCTGGAACTGGAAGCCCCGCTGACCGGCCGAGAAGGATTCCCGGGCTATGGCATAGACTTCGGAAATGCCCTCGTCCGTCATGGCGTAGCAGCCGCGCGACGAGCAATCGCCGTGGACCATCAGATGCGATCCGGTGCGGTTGTGGGAGCGGTCGAAGGCGTTCGGGAAGCCGGTGTCGAAGGACAGGTGATAGGAGGAGTTCGGGTTCATCTGCCCGGGCGACACCGTGTAGAACCCCTCGGGAGCCTGACGATCGCCTTCCCGCACCTTCGGGCCGAGCTGACCGGACCAGCGGCAGATCGGAAAGGATTTCAGCAGCGCATATTGCCCGTTCGTCCTTTTCCAGACTTCGAGCTCCGCTTCCTTCTTGTAGAGCCGGACGAGGATCGGATCCTCTTTCCTCATGCCCTTCTCGGACATGAGCGCGACGGTCTTCGCCGGGATGGGCGCGAGCGACCGCGTCGAACCCGGCTGCTCGTTGCAGCCAGCGAGCGACAAAGCGACGATCGACGCCGCCAGGAGACGCTTCATTCCAGACCTCGCATCGGCCGATCCAGTTGATCCGGAGCGGCCTCCCCCAATCCCTAGGAGCGTTAAACTTACCCCGTTGTTACCGCAACGCCCTGCGACAGCTCGCAATGGTTAGTGGCCGGTAAACCACGGGGGGCGTCTCACCGGGCCTGCGACGCGAACCGGCGCAGCGTCAGCGCGACGAGGATCGCTCCGAGCGCGAGGGCCGGCGCCCGCAGGTCGGCCCACCGGATCGTGGCGGCCGCGAGCGCCGCGAGGACTAGGTTGAGCCCGAAGACGTGCCGGTCGACCTCGATCACCCGGAGACCCCGGTCCAGGGCGCGCTGGTAGAAATGGCTCCTGTGCGCGGTCCAGACCCGTTCGCGGCGGCGAGCCCGGAGCCCGAGCGTGAGCGTGGCGTCCGCCAGGTAGTAGAGCGGCAGGAGGAGGGCTGCGGCGAGATGGCCGGCTTTCGACAGTTCGAGCAGCATCCATCCGGAGAGGAGACCGATGGGCAGCGAGCCGACATCGCCGAGGAAAAGCCCGGCCACCGGCCGGTTCGCGGGCGCGAAGCCGAGCAGCGCGCCAAGGAGAGCGGCTGCTACCCCCGCCACTCCGGGCGGCAAGATCCCGGCGAGGCCAAGAAGCGCGATGGCGCAGGTCAGCGGCACGAATTCGGCGACCGTGATCCAGTCGATCCCGTCCATGAAGTTGACGAGGTTCACCCACCAGGCTCCGGCCAGAACGAGAAGGCTCCGCTCGAGCCAAGCGGGAATTGCCTCCGGCAGAAGGCGGCCGGGATCGACCAGCTGCACGACCACCGCGACCGCCAGGATCTGGACCAGGAGCCGGATTGCGGGGGAGAGCGGACGGATGTCGTCCACCCCACCGAGAAGGGCGAGGGCCAGCGTCGCAGCTGCGAGCAGGGCGAAACCGGGCAGGCCGTGCAGGCCTTCGAAGACCAGGACCAGCGGCAGCGCGGCGGAAAGCGTGGCGGCGACCACGGCGATGCCGCCCCCCTGGGGCGTCGGCACGCTGTGGCTCGAGCGAGCGTTCGGGCGCGCCAGCGCATAACGCCGCAGAAGCGGTCGCAACAGCCGGATGAGGAGCGCGGACATCGCGGCCGCGAGACAGACTCCCGCCGTGAAAAGGCCAGCCAGCAATGGCGCCGTCAGGATGTCGTCGTGAATGAGAGAACGCGTCCTTCGCGGGCCAGGAATGCACCCGGCATAGCGGCCGACACCTTGCGCTCTTCCTCGTGCAGGTAGGCGTCGTCGTGCTGCGGGTGAAGGTGGAAGACCGCGAGCGCCTCGACCCCGGCCGCCCGGCACAGGTCGACGCCCTTTTGCCAGGTCGAATGGCCCCAACCCTGGCAGCGGATGTATTCGGTCTCCGAGAACATCCCGTCGAAGATCACGAGATCGGTGCCGGCCACGAAATCCCGCAGATCTTCGGGGGGCCACGGCACGGTGTGCTCGATATCGCTGATGTAGCAGACGGAACGGCCCCGGAAGTCGAACCGGTAGCCGGTCGCCCCGCCCGGATGGTTCAGGGGCAGGGTCTTCGTCGTCGCGCCGTCATGGAATGTGAGCACGTCCCCCGACTTGAACCCGAGATGCTCGACCTTTCCGGGCAACTGCGACAGCGAGATCGGGAAGAGCGGGGGCGAGAACAGCCGCCCGAACGCCTCCTCGGCGCTCTCCCCCCGCAGATTGCCGCAATGGAGGCGGATGTGCCGGTCCGGCAAGAGCGCGGGTTTGAAGAAGGGCAGCCCGCTCACATGGTCGAGATGCAGGTGGCTCAGGACGATGTCGATCTCGGGCGGCCCCGAGGCGGCGAGTTCCAGGCCGAGCGGGATGATGCCCGTGCCGGCATCGATGATGAACAGGCGCTCTCCGCAGCGCACCTCGACGCAGGGCGTGTTGCCGCCGAATTCCTCGAAGCGGGAGCCTGCCGCCGAGACGGAGCCGCGCACGCCCCAGAACTTCACGTAGAGCGTGTCGGCGCTGGGCACGGGTTCACTCATGAAGACACGCTCGTCGGTGACGAGCGACGCCCTGCAGCATCGCGAGGCAGGAGGTCAACCGGCGATCCGCACGCGCGGCGCGTCGGATGCGGCGGCTGGAGCCTCCCTCACCACCCGACCATGATGGAACCTGAGGGCCGTCGGAAAGAGCGGCAGACAGGCGGATTCGTGCATCTCCGGGATCACGACCATCAGGCCGCGTCCGGCGAGTGCGGCCTGGAGACGCTGCACCAAAGCGGGGGCTTCGGTCTCGCCCAGCGCCTCGAGCGCGTGTTCCACCACGATCGTGTCCGGCTTCCGGACCAGGCAACGCACGAGGTCGATCGCGGCGATCTCGCCGACGGTCATCTTGGGGTCGACGGGATCGACGCGGGTACTCAGCCCAACCCGCGACACATCGGCCACGAGGTCGATCTCGGCCAGGACGGCCCTGACCACCTCGACCACGTCGCGCTCCGCGTCGGCGCGGTCCTGGATGATGCGTCCGAACAGGAGGTTGTCCCGCACGCTCGCAGCCGCGCAGACCCGATCCGGGTGGAAGAACTGGATCGCGGGCTGGAGACTCGGCGGCATGGAGGACGAGAAGGCGAGCCGAATTCGCACGATCCGGGCCTCGAGATCAGGCCCGAGGAGTCCGAGCCGATGACGCTTCTCGCAATATTGAAGGGCAAGTCCGATCAGTCGCTCGTCGTCCCGCGCGGAACCGGCCCCGCGACGCCCTTCGTCCCGTCGGATCAGGATATTGTTGAACCGGTCCCGCTCCGAGGCCGGAACCATGGCGAAGCGGCCGACCAGGGAATTCCGCTCGGGCAGGCCTGCGAACAGCTCGAGGTCGCTCCGGGCGATCGAGGCGCCGATCGCGGCAAGAGGCTTGACCAGCCCATCCGCGTCGAGAAGGCCCTTCAGGTAAGCCTGCGAGGGCAGGCGGTCGATCCGGAAGGTGTCGCCGAGCGCCACGCCGAACAGGATATTCTCGCCGATCGTGGCCTGATGGTTGTAGCCCTCGGGATCGAACCGATCGATGAGGTCGGACAGCCCCCGGGCCTCCAATCCGGACCAGATCGTGCGCCGGGCCGCGACGATGGATTCGGCGAGCTTCGGCTGACGCCTCGCATCGACGCTGCCGGACAAGCCCCTGAGCTCGACCATCCGGTCGAGGCCGGCCACCCGGATCGCCTCGACGAGGAGCTCGTCCACGTCACCCGTTTTTCCCTCGGGGGCACCGTAGAGGAGGTTCGCCCTGAGAGAGCCGGCGAACAGGTATGAGGCGCCACCTGCGAAAGCCAGGCGCTTCGCCCGCTCCGCCGGGTCGACCTCCGTCAACTCGACGCCGCCGAATTCGAGCCGGCCCGCGGTCCGGGGAAGCTGGCCGCCAAGAAGGCCGGCGAAGGTGCGGGCGCCGGAATCCCGGCCACCGCAGAGCGCCACGTGATCGGGAAGCGGGATCTTGAGATCAACGCCGTTCAGACGTCCGGTCGGGGCCGTACCAGTCACGGCGCCCTCCGCCAGAAGCACGCCCGAGGCCGGAAGCCGGGTCTCCTCGCCTGCGAAACGCCGCGCCTGGCACGTGCCGAGAGCGCGCGCGATGTCGGCGTAGAGTGGGCGAGACCGGTCGAGGGCGCGGCGAAAGCCGAGATGGACGGCGAGCGAAGCGACCGCGACCGATGCAGCGAGCAGCGAGGCCGCAGCGCCCCCCGGGGTGACGAGGTCGGTGGCGTCGACCCTCGAGGCGGCCGCGAGCACCCCGAGCGGTCCCGTGAACAGGAGGGCGAGCGCAAGCGCCGAGCCCGTCCGGGCCTTGCGGTCGAGCCTCTCTACCGGGAGCCGGGCCTGTTTCAGCTGATCCTTGATGCGGCCGCGCTCGGTCAGCCGGGTTCCGTGGGCGACCACGGCGGACAGGTGCTGGGCCAGGTCCGAGAGCGCGCGCCGCAGCACATCGCTGACGGAGCGCTGGGCCGAATGGAGGCGAGCATCCAGCCGGGCCTGGCGATTGGTGATGAGCGAATAGACGAGAAGGCCGACAAGCAGCGCGAGGCCCATCTCGACGCTGTGCGTGACCACATATCCGACCGACACGGCGACGACTGCCCCGGCGGCAAGCGGGGCGACAGCGCCGAGGCCGAGCGTCTGGCGCTCCCGCCCGAGCGCCTCGCCGGCGAGAAAGGCCGCGCGCCGGGCTTCTTCGGCCGCCGGAATGGGCGCCGAGGAGATCACGAGCAGGATGCGGTCGGCCAGGACGGTCGCGACGCGACGGCCGATCTGGGCCGTCAGGGCGCCAAAAGCCCACCACAGGGCGGCCACCATCGCGCCGAGGGCGGCAAGGCAGAGCGCGATCGCGGCGGGAAGCTCCGCCCGAGTCAGCGAGATACCTGGCAGGAAGACGATGATGTGCCCGCTCTGCGACTGGATGGCGTAGCGCAGATAAACTTGGCGGACGTCCGCAGGCGCGCTCGCCGGAGCGCCGTGCCCGGACGTGGCGGGAGCCGCATCACCGCTCGCGACCGCATCCACGGCGAGCTGGACGACGTCGAACGCGATCCAGAGGCAGGGCAGCCCGACCAGGATCACCAGCGCGATCAAGGCCGCGTTCAGCCGCGGCGCAGCCCACCATGACAGGTGAAAGGTGTCGCGCTCCATTTGCCCCCCACCATCGGCCCGTGACGTTAGACGGGGCCGCACCTCTCGCGCAACGTGGATTGCGGCCCTAAAGCGGAGCCACGGCGGAACGCTGATCGGAAGGGAGGCGGCGGATGCAGGACTTCGGCAGCTACGACTACATCGTGGTCGGCGCAGGTTCGGCCGGCTGCGTCCTCGCCAACCGCCTGTCTGCCGACCCTCGCCGGCGCGTGCTTCTGCTCGAGGCCGGCGGCCGGGACAATTGGATCTGGTTCCACATCCCGGTCGGATACCTGTTCGCGATCGGCAATCCGCGGGCGGATTGGATGTACACGACCGGCGCCGTTCCCGGTCTCGGCGGGCGCGAGCTCGCCTATCCTCGCGGCAAGGTGATCGGCGGCTCCTCCGCCATCAACGCCATGATCTACATGCGGGGCCAGGCCGCCGATTACGATGGGTGGCGCCAGCTCGGCCTGTCGGGCTGGGGCTGGGACGATGTTCTGCCCTTCTTCCTCCGGCACGAGGACCATATCGCGCCGCCGAACGACTTCCACCGCTCCGGGGGGGAGTGGCGGGTCGAGCATCCGCGGCTGCGTTGGGACCTGCTCGACGCGATCCGCGATGCGGCCGAACAGGCCGGCATCCCTAAAATCTCGGATTTCAACACCGGCGACAACGAGGGCTCGTCCTATTTCCAGGTGAACCAGCGCCGCGGTCGCCGGGTCAGCGCAGCGCGCGCCTTTCTCAAGCCGGCGCTCGGGCGGCAGAATCTCAGGCTGGAGACCGGAATTCATGTCGAGCATGTCGAGATGGCGGACGGGCGAGCGACCGGCATCGCCTTCACGCGGGGCGGTGAGCGTTTCCGGGCAATTGCATCGGGCGAGGTCGTTCTCTCCGCCGGCGCCGTCAACTCGCCCGTGATCCTCGAGCGTTCCAGGATCGGCGACGGCGACCGCCTGCGACCATTCGGGATCCCAGTGGCGCATCACCTGCCGGGTGTGGGCGAAAACCTGCAGGACCACCTCCAGATCCGCCCGGTCTACCGGGTCACCGGAGTGCGGTCGCTCAACACCGATTATGCGAACCTGCTGCGACGCGCCTGGATGGGGATCGAATACGGGCTGTTCCGGACCGGAGCCCTGACGATGGCGCCAAGCCAGGTCGGCGCCTTCGCCCGCACCTCATCCGATTATGCGAGCGCGAATATCCAGTTCCACTTCCAGCCGCTCTCCCTCGACAAATGGGGCGACGGCCTGCACCGGTTCGGCGCCTTCACGGCGAGCGTCGCCAACCTGAGACCCTCAAGCCGGGGCAGCGTTCATCTCTCCGCAATCGACTCGGATGCCCGGCCAGCCATCGCGCCGAACTACCTCGACACGGACGAGGATCGCCGGGTGGCGGTGGAGTCCCTGAAGCTTGCCCGACGCATCGTCGGGCAGCCGGCTCTCGCCCGATACAGGCCGGAGGAGTACCTGCCCGGACCCGACGTCGCCACGGACGACCAGCTTTTCGAAGCCGCCGGCCGGCTCGGCACCACGATCTTCCACCCCGTCGGCACTGCGGCCATGGGCCGGGCGACGGACCGGATGGCAGTGACGGACGAGCGCCTCCGGGTGCACGGGATCCGAGCCCTTCGCGTCATCGATGCTTCGGTCATGCCCCGCATCACGTCCGGGAACACCAACTCGCCGACGATCATGATCGCCGAGAAGGGCGCCGCCATGATCCTGGAGGATGCCAAGGCCGGCTGACGGGTGACAAGCCGGCGGGAAGCCGGCATCTTGCACCGAACGAATCGTGAACCGACCAGCCCGGACCCGTGCTCGCCGCTGCCGCCCTACGTCCCCGCCCCGATGGTCGCCAGTCCCCGACGGCGATGTCCGTCTGCACCGGCGTGCGCCGGTTGCTGGCCGGCCACGGCTGCGCGAGCCTGACCGAGTTCACGCTCGCCTCGGGACGACGCGCCGACGTGATCGGCCTCACGGCCGATGGCTGCATCTGGATCGTCGAGATCAAGTCGTCGCCGGCCGACCTGCGGGCCGATGCGAAATGGCCGGATTACCGGGACTTCTGTGACCGCTTATTCTTCGCGGTGCCGCGCGATTTCCGGCTCGATTGCCTGCCGGAGAGCACGGGGCTGATCCTGGCCGACGGCTACGGCGCTGCCATTCACCGCGACGCCCCGGAGCACCGGCTTACCGGAGCCCGCCGCAAGGCCGTCATGCTCCGCTTCGCCCATGTGGCGGCGAACCGACATCACATGCTGGTCGACCCGGCCGGAGCGACCGGCTGGATGGACTGACCCTCGTTCATGCCGGCGAAATCCCGGATCCAGCACGCGACGTGGGTGCCGGCTTTCGCCGGCATGAGCGGAGTGGGAGGACCTACCGTGGTGCGCGTTTCGCCAGGATGCGCTGCAGCGTCCGGCGATGCATGTTGAGGCGGCGCGCCGTCTCCGACACATTGCGGCTGCACAGTTCGTAGACGCGCTGGATGTGCTCCCAACGGACCCGGTCGGCCGACATCGGGTTCTCCGGAGGAATGGCCCGCTCTCCGGCCTCGGCCATCAGGGCCGCGTGGATTTCGTCCGCATCGGCCGGCTTCGCCAGATAGTCGAAGGCGCCGAGCTTCACGGCCGTGACGGCGGTCGCGATATTGCCGTAGCCCGTCAGGATGACGCCGCGCGCATCCGGCCGCCGCTCCTTCAGCCGCGCGATGACGTCAAGGCCCGAGCCGTCTGCGAGCCGCATGTCGATCACGGCGAAGGCGGGCGCCTGGGCCTCGATCGCCGCGACGCCGTCGGCCACGCTTTCGGCAACCCGCACCTCGTAGCCCCGCCCTTCCATGGCCCGGGCCAAGCGGGTCGAAAAGGGGCGGTCGTCATCGACGATCAGGAGAGTGTTTTCGACCGTCCCGGCCAGGGGAGCGACGGTCTCGGACGTGACGGCATTCGGCTGCGCCATGGGACGCTCCTGATAGGTGCTGCACTACGTCATATGGGGAGCGGTTCAGCCTGCGACAGGGCCTCCGTTCCCAAGTCCGTCGAGGACCGGCCGACGCCTCGCTCGAACTCGGCCCGCGGCCACATGATCCGGGCCACCGCACCACCATTCGGCGGGCCGGCATTCCAGAGGGTGAGTTGCGCGCCCGAACGTTCGATCAGCGTCTTGGCGATGAACAGCCCAAGACCAAGCCCGCCGCCGCCTTCCTCGTCGCGATTGTGGCCCCGCGTGGTGACGTAAGGCTCGCCCACCCGCAGCAACACCTCCGAGGCGAAGCCTGGGCCGTCGTCCCGGATCTCGATCGACACGATCTCCGCATTCCAGCGTGCCTCGATCAGGATGCGGGCCTGGGCGAATCCGGCCGCGTTGTCGACGAGGTTGCCCAGGCTGAACATCAGGCCGGGCGAACGCCGGCAAACCGGCTCGGGACCATCGCCCGTCCGGTTGATCACGAATTCGACATCGAAGGATCGCTGCGGCTCGACGACCTCCTCGATCACATGGCCGAGCGACATGGTGGCCAGGAAGCCGTGTCCCTCCTCGTCGCCAAGCGAGGTCAGCTTCGACAGGATCACGCGGCAACGCTCCACCTCATCGCGCAGGAGCCTCGTGTCCTCCGCCATGGCGCTGCCGGGCTCGGCCTGGAGATCGAGCTCCTTGGCGACGAGGCGGATCGTGGCGAGGGGCGTGCCGAGTTCGTGAGCCGCGGCGGCGGCGAGCCCGTCGAGCTGCGACAGGTGCTGTTCGCGGGCGAGCACGAATTCCGTCGCCGCGAGCGCCTCGCCAAGCTGCCGGGCCTCTTCGGCCACCCGGTAGGCAAAGCCGGCCGTGAAGGCGATCGCGAGGAGGATCGCGGTCCAGATCCCGGCGACATAGACGTCCGGCAGCACGAGCCCGCCCGGGACGCTCCAGGGTAGCGGGAGGTGAAGGCGGGCCAGGATGGTCGCGCTGAACGCGGCCAGGAGCCCCAGCCCCAGGGTCCGCATCGGCGAGAGCGATGCGGCCGAGATCAGGACGGGGGCTAGGAACAGGACCGCGAACGGATTTTGCAGGCCGCCCGTCAGGTAGAGAAGCGCCGCGAGCTGGACGATGTCGAAGGCGAGGAGCGCGGTAGCGGGATTCTCCGCCAGACGATGGCTCGCAGGCTCCCGTAGCGTGATCCAGAGATTCACCGCAGCCGCCGCCGCGATCACGGCCAGGCAGGTCAGGAACGGGAGCCGATAGCCGAGATGAAGGTGGACGACGCTGACCGCGAGGCACTGCCCGGTGACGGCCAGCCAGCGCAGGCGCACGATGGTGTCGAGCTTCAGCCGCCGGGCCTCGCGGCCGAAGGAGACGGGTGCAAGATCCCTCATCGCGCGACCCTGCGGGCCAGACCCCGTGCGGTCATCGGCTCACGCTGATCATCGGCACCGCCGCGCCCGGCACCATCGTGGTCGCCAGGATGCCGTTCCATCTCTCGGCTTGAACGAGCGTGACGAGATTCGGATTCTCGCCCAGAGCGGCTACCCGGGCCCGGATCGCGGTCGCCTCGGCCTCGTCCTTCAGACGGATGCTGTCGGTTTCGGCTTGGGCCTGGGCCCTCACGCCATTCGCGCGCGCATTCGCCTGAGTCACGGTGATTTCCGCCTGGACCTTCTCGCGATTCGCATTCTGGCGCAGGCGCTGCACCTCGGTCTCGACATGCGTCTGGACGGAGGTCTTCTGCACGGTGTCGATAAGCGGCAGCTTGAAGCCGAGGCCCGGCTGCGCGATCCCGAGCAGCGCACCGTTGCGGAGGATCACGCCGCGCGTTCCCTGGTCGATCGTGTACCAGGTTCCGAAAAGGACGGAGAGGCCTGACAGGATGACGATCGCGCCGGCGATCATGGTCAGAAACCGGTTCATCCCACCTCTTCCCACCCTGCCGCCGTTCGCACGAGCGATGACTACGTTCTTACGGTCGAATTGCGGCAGCCTCTGCCGCCCCTCCGGCGAGCGTTGCGCGAATGTCGCAGGAACTCCGTCTTAGACCGTTCGTAACTCCGATCGCGCTTGTCTGTGTGGAACAGAGCCGGGACAGCTTTGTTTTAGAAGCCCGGGAACTTTGCTGCAGCGCAGCATCCGGTCGTGAGGAGCCCACATGGACCACGCGTATTTCTGGTACGACGCCGCGCAGATGCTGCTGGCGCCGGCACGGGTCGCGAACGACATGACGCGGCTCATGCTGGACAACCCGGCGAACCCCCTCGGCCGAACGCCGGTCGGGCGTTCGATGGCGGCCGCTTGCGAGATGTTCGAGCGCACGACCCGGCGCTATGCCAAGCCCACCTTCGGCCTCGCCTCGACGATGATCGGGGATCGTCAGTTCGACGTGAAGGAAGAGGTCATCTGGACTCGACCCTTCGGACAGGTGGTCGCCTTCCGGCGGGTCGGCTTCGACGAGGCGCGCAGCCAGCCGAAGCTCCTGATCGTCGCCCCGATGTCGGGCCATTACGCGACGCTCCTGCGCGGCACCGTCGAGGCGTTTCTACCGACGCACGAGGTGATGGTCACCGATTGGGTCGATGCCTCGATGGTACCGGTTGCGGCCGGAAGCTTCGATCTCGACGATTACATCGACTACGTCATCGCGATGTGCCGCGAACTCGGGCCAGACCTTCACGTGCTCGCGGTCTGCCAGCCGGCCGTGCCGGTGATCGCTGCCATTGCCCTTCTCGAGGCCGAGAACGACGAGGCGATCCCGCTGTCCATGACCCTGATGGGCGGCCCGATCGACACGCGCCGCTCGCCGACGGCCGTGAACCTCGTCGCCGAGCAGCGCGGGGTGGAATGGTTCCGGCAGAACTGCATCCACACCGTCCCGTTCGGCTATCCGGGCGCGATGCGGCAGGTCTATCCGGGCTTTCTGCAGCTGTCGGGGTTCATGGCCATGAATCTCGACCGTCACGTCACCGCCCACCGGGACATGTTCAACCATCTCGTCGGCGGAGACGGCGATGCGGCCGAGAAGCATCGCGAATTCTACGACGAGTATATGGCCGTGATGGACCTGACGGCCGAGTATTATCTCCAGACCGTCGAGACGGTGTTCGTCCAGCAATCGCTGCCGAAAGGAGAGATGGCCCATCGCGAGAAGCCTGTGGACCTCCTGGCCATACGCCGCTGCGCGATCATGGCGGTCGAGGGAGAGAAGGACGACATCTCCGGGGTCGGCCAGACCCTTGCGGCGATCGAGCTGACGCCGAACCTGCCCGCCGAGAAGAAGGTCTATCACCTGCAGGAGAAGGTCGGCCATTACGGCGTGTTCAACGGATCGCGCTTCCGCAAGGAGATCGTGCCCCGGATCACGGACTTCATCGCCGCGCAGGGCCAGGATGCCGTGCCCGTGCAGGCTCCAGCCCGCACCGTGGCCGTCCAGCCGGCTCCCGCTCCGTCGCTCGCCCCTGCGCCGACGCCGGCCGTGGCGCATGTCCCGGCCGCCGTCACCATGACGTCGGTCGCCGCGCTCGCACCTGCGACGGCTCCCGCGCCGATGCTCGAAAAGGCGCTCGCCGAGGCGGCACCGGCGCCGAACCGGAAGAGCAAGCGACGGGCCCGCGCGATCGAGAAGGCCCACGTCTGACGCTGTGGACATCTGGCCGGCCTCCAGACCGGGCGGGTGACACCCTCGCGCCCGGCGGGCAGCCTCCTGCGATGCGCTGGCTTCGCCGACCAACCCCGCCCGAGCCTGGGCATCTGACGCTCTCCCGGGCCGACGGCCCGCTAAAGGTCGATCTGCGCCGTCGGAGCGCTTCGCGTCGGATGACCTTGCGGGTTTCGTCCACCACCGGCGAGGTCAGCCTGACGCTCCCGGCGAGGACCGATCTGGCGAGCGCCAAGACCTTTATCGATGCCCATGCCGGCTGGATTACGGCGCGGCTGGCTCGTGTGCCCGAACGCGTTCGCTTCGAGCCGGGCGCCGTCGTGCCGCTCAGGGGAGAGCCGCACCGCCTCGTTCATGGCGGAAGCTCGCGCGCCGCGACGCGGGCGAGCCGCGACGCGGGCGGCGAGGCCGTCATCAGCGTCTCGGGCGACGTGGCAAGTATCCCGGGCCGGGTGCGGCGCTTCCTCCAGGCGGAGGCGAAGGCGGATCTCGACCTGGCGGTCGTTCGCTATACCGGCATGATCGGGATCGATGCCCGTAAGGTCACGCCACGGGATACCCGCAGCCGTTGGGGTTCGTGTTCTTCGACCGGCGCGCTCAGCTTCTCCTGGCGCCTGATCCTCGCCCCGCCCGAGGTGCTGGACTATCTCGCCGCGCACGAGGTCGCTCATCTGAGGGAGCTCAACCACTCCCACCGCTTCTGGTCGCTCCTCCGAGGCATGTGCCCCGGCACCGACGCGGCGGAGATCTGGCTGAAGCGGCACGGCAACGGCCTGCACCGTTACGGGTAGCCCTCGGGCCTCCGCTCACACCGGCGGAAGCCGGTGCCCAGAACCCCCATCCGATGGGGTCGGCCGAGGTTGGATCCCGGCTTTTGCCGGGATGAGCGGATTAGGCCGCAGCGTGTGACCGGCCGCCGCGCTCGGCGGCGCCGAGTTCGCGGACCTGGGTCAGGTCCTGGACGAATTGGGCATAGGCCGCCGCCTTCGCATCCTCGTCGGGCAGGCGCAGCAGGTAGGACGGGTGGACGGTGATGAAGCCGGCGAAATCCTCGAGCAGCTTCGCCGGGCCGCGGGCGCGGGTGATCGGGACCGACTTCCCGGTTAGGGCGAGGACGGCGGTGCCGCCCAGCGCCACGATGAGCTTCGGCTCGACGAGTTCCAGCTCGCGCATCAGCCACCAGCGATAGTGGCTCACCTCGCCGGCCGTCGGCTTGGCATGGATGCGGCGCTTCCCGCGCTGGTCGAACTTGAAATGCTTCACGGCATTCGTGAGATAGACGTCCCGTCGCTCGATCCCCGCCTCGCCGAAAGCCCGCTCGAGGAGCCGGCCGGCAGGGCCGACGAAGGGCCTGCCCTTCAGGTCCTCCTCGTCCCCCGGCTGCTCCCCAACGAAGACGATCGTGGCATTCGCCGGCCCCTCTCCGACGACGGCCTGGGTCGCCCCGGGAACGAGCGGCCCGGCGGCCCGGATTAGCGCGTTCAGCTCCTCGAGCGTGGTCGGCGCCTGGTCCAGCATGGCGGCGAGCGCGCCCTCCGGCTTCTTCTTCGCGGGCATCGTCGCCTCTCTCTCGATCATGCCGCTGACCCGCCCGGCGGCCGAACGAACCAGATTCGGGATCGCGGCCGCCTCGGGCAGGTTGTGCCAGTATTTCTTGGCCATGTGCGACCGCATCAGCTTCGGATTAGTGCGGGCCGGGTTGAAGATGCTCTCGTAATATCCGGTCCAGCCCGCCTCGAACCCGTCTTCGCCCGGCGCGTCTGCCTTCGTGCCGGGCAGGCCGTAGACCAGCTCCGTCCCCTCCCACAGCGCGGAGCCGACGGGCGTGATGATCGCCCAGTGCATGGCCCGGAAGCGCTCGACGAAGAACGGCACCGCCGCTTCCAAAATGAAATGGTCGGGCTCGAACCAGGCCGCGTAGCGCTCCGTCTCGTCGGGCGGGCCGCCCTCGACCTTCCGGAAGCGGAGATAGGCGTGCATCTTGTGGATGTCGCGCCGGACCGCCCGAGCCAAGAGGTCGAGCCGGTGGACGACCGGATCGCTCGCGATCTCGAGCAGGTCGCGCTGGCCCCCGCAGACGCGCCAGATCGCGTCGTAGAGGAGCCCGTAGCGCTCCGGATCGCGGTGCGGCACCACCTCCCGGATCAACTCGCCGAGCTTGCGGGGCAGCCTGAGCGGCGCAGCGGAGACCGGCTCGGTGTCCCCGAACAGGTTCGCCTGTGCGCCCAATTCCCAGCTCACCGCCTCGGGCGGGATCCCGACGGCCACGAGCGACCGCACGGCATCGCGGAAGCCGTCGAGATCGGCGCCCTCAGTCAGGCTGATCCGGCGCATAGTCATTCGCTCAACCACAAAGCTCCTCATCATCCTGAGGTGCTCCGCGTAGCGGAGCCTCGAAGGACGCACCGCAGGTCGGCCCCGCTTCGAGAGCAGGCTGCGCCGGCCACCTCACCATGAGGAGCGTAGGAGAAGCCAAGGCGAGACTCAGAACAGGCTGAGCTGCGCGGCCGGCGGCTCGATCAGCGTTCCGCGGAGGTCGAGGCGGTCGATCGTGGCGCCCGGGTGATGGTCGCGGGCGACCAGGAAGGGGCGGGCCCGTTTTAAAGTCCCGGTGAGCCGGGCGAGGTCGTCGAGGCCGAGCCGGGTGTGGCGTCGGGTGACGACGATCTTGTCGACGGCACGCTTGCCGAGGCCGGGCACGCGCAGCAGCATCTCCCGGTCGGCCGCGTTCACGTCGACCGGGAAGCGGTGACGGTTCTTCAGCGCCCATGCGAGCTTCGGGTCGATGGCGAGGTCGAGCATGCCGTCCTCCCCGCCCGAGGTGATCTCATCCACGGCGAAGCCGTAATGGCGGAGCAGCCAATCGGCCTGATAAAGCCGGTTCTCGCGCTGGAGCGGCGGTGATTTCGACGGGAGCGTTGAGGTGGAATCGGGGATCGGGCTGAAGGCCGAGTAATAGACGCGGCGGAGATCGTAGAGGTCGTAAAGGCCGGCGCTGGCCTTGAGGATCGACTCGTCATTCGCCCCGTCGGCTCCGACGATGAGTTGCGTCGACTGTCCGGCCGGGGAGAAGCTGCGGCGCTCCTCCTTCCCCTGGGCGATGCGCTCGCGCATCTGGCCCATGGCGGCCCGGATGGCAGGCGCCTTCTTCTCGGGCGCGAATTGCGTCAGGCCCTCGTCGGTCGGCAATTCGAGGTTGATCGACAGGCGATCCGCCCAGAGCCCAGCCTGTTCGACTAGCCAGGGGCTCGCCTCCGGGATCGTCTTCAGGTGAATGTAGCCGCGATAGCCGTGCGCCTGCCGCAAGGTCTTCGCGACCAAAATCAGTTGCTCCATCGTGTAGTCCGGCGAGCGGATGATGCCGGAGGAGAGAAACAGCCCCTCGATATAGTTGCGCTTGTAGAAGGCGAGCGTCAGGTCGACGATCTCCTTGGTGGCGAAGCGGGCCCGTTCGACGTTGGAGGAGCGCCGGTTCACGCAATAGGCGCAATCGAACAGGCAATAATTGGTCAGCAGCACCTTGAGGAGCGACACGCAGCGACCGTCGGGCGTGTAGGAATGGCAGATCCCGATCGAATTCGTCGACCCGATGCCGTCCTTCCCGGCAGATCGCCTCGGCGCCCCGGAAGAGGCACAGGACGCATCGTATTTGGCGGCGTCGGCGAGGACGCGCAGCTTGCGGGCAACGGTCTCGTCCATGCTCGATTTCGTTCTCTGAATGTTCCCTCAGGTAGGCCCCTCTCTCCCCGGGATCAACCTTTGCCCGACGGCTCTCAACCAGACGTGATCGAGGTCACGGCCTCCGGGCTCAGCCGAGGCGCTCGATGAGGGCGCAGGCGGCGGCAGGATTGAGCACCTTCTCGCCGGAGATGAAGAACAGGAAGACGTCGCGCCCTGCTGCCGTCGAACTCTCTCCTGCGAGGTGATCGAGCCCATACGGGCTCTGGCCGGCCTGCCAGCTCTTCGCCCTCGTCGCCCAGAGGTCGAGTTCGGCTGCGGGGTAGCCCAGAGGCTCGCCCTCACGCGAACGCTGGAGCCGCGCATAGACGAAGTCGGCGGTCGGGTCCGCGATCCCCGGATAGTCGTCGGAATCTGCGTAGACGATGGCAATCCCGTGCCGGCGCGCCATCTCGACGAATGCCGGATTCCGAAAGCTCTCGTGCCGGGCCTCGATCGCGTGCCGGATCCGCATTCCCTCGCGCTCATGGGGCAGGAGCGCCAGAAAGGCCGCCAGGTCGTCCGGGTCGAAACGCTTCGTCGGGGCGAGCTGCCAGTTGATCGGGCCGAGCTTGTCGCCGAGTTCGAGCAGTCCCGACGAGAGGAAATGCTCAATGCCGGGCCCGGCTTCGGCCAGGACCTTGCGGTTCGTGACGAAGCGGTGGCCCTTTAGGGCGAAGACGAAGCCGTCGGGCGTCTCCTCGGCCCATTTCCGGAAGCTTGCGGGCGTCTGCGTCCGGTAGAAGGTGCCGTTGATCTCGATCGCGGTCAGGCAGCGGCTCGCATGCGCAAGCTCCTTCGCGGCCGGCAGCCCCTTCGGGTAGAAGGCACCCCGCCAGGGTGCGAAAGTCCAGCCGCCGACGCCAACCCGGATCATCGCCTCAGGCCGGGGCCCGGCGGGCGATGATCCACACGGCGTGTATCATGCCAGGAAAATAGCCGAGCAGCGTGAGGAGGATGTTGAGCCAGAATTGAAGCCCGATGCCGACGGTGAAGAATACGCCCACGGGCGGCAGAAGGATCGCGAGCAGGATGCGGAGGATGCTGGCCATGAGGTCCGTCGAAGGGCAACGGCGGGCAACGATCGCACGCCGGATGAGGTTCCTCGCGTGGTGCTGGTGACATGCCGGCTTCCCCGGCTTAACCACCCCCGCATCGGAGATCGCGAGATGGCGCTGACGTCAAAATCCGCCTTGGTGACAGGTTCGACGAGCGGGATCGGGCTCGCCTATGCGCGCGCGCTCGCGAAGGAGGGCGCAAATGTCCTCATCAACGGGTTCGGCGATGCGGCCGCGATCGAATCCGAGCGCGCCCGGATCGAGAGCGAGTTCGGCGTGCGGGCGATCTATTCACCCGCGGACATGTCGAACCCGCGCGAGATCGCCGGCATGGTCGAGATCGCGGAGACGACCTTCGGATCGGTCGACATCCTGATCAACAATGCGGGTATCCAGCACGTGGCACCGGTGCAGGACTTCCCCGACGAGAAGTGGGACCAGATCCTCGCGATCAATCTCTCGGCCGCCTTCCACGCCATCAAGGCCGTCATTCCCGGGATGAAGCGGCGCGGCTGGGGCCGGATCGTCTCGACCGCCTCCGCCCATTCGCTCGTCGCCTCCCCGTTCAAGTCGGCCTATGTCTCGGCCAAGCACGGCCTCGTCGGGCTGACCAAGACCGTGGCGCTCGAAGTCGCGACCGACAAGATCACCGTGAATTGCATCTCGCCCGGCTATGTCTGGACGCCGCTGGTCGAGAAGCAGATCCCGGACACGATGAAGGCCCGCGGCATGTCGAAGGACCAGGTCATCAACGACGTCATGCTGACGGCGCAGCCGACGAAGGAGTTCGTTACGGTCGAGCAGGTCGCGGCGCTCGCCGTCTTTCTCTGCTCGGACGCGGCCTCCCAGATCACCGGCGCCAATCTCTCGATCGACGGCGGCTGGACGGCCGCGTGAGCGGGCGCGGCGGCGAGAACCGGGGCCCCTGCGGCCTCGCCGGACCGCGGGCCGAGAAGGCCGTCTCCCTCGCGCTGCAGGGCGGCGGCGCCCACGGCGCCTTTACCTGGGGCGTGCTGGACCGGCTGATCGAGGACGGGCGGCTCGCCTTCGAGGCGATCACGGGCGCCTCCGCCGGGTCGATGAACGCCGTCATCATGGTGGATGGCTGGCTGGAGGGCGGGCCCGACGGCGCCCGCATGCAGCTCGAGGCCTTCTGGCGCCATGTCAGCCTCGACGGCGGGCTCTCGGCCCCGCAGCGGCGCATCTTCGACGTCTTCCTGGACATGTGGTCGCCGATCGCCTCGAACGCGCTGTTCGACTTCTGGCGCGGCACGCTGTCGCCGACGAGCGCGAACCCGCTCGACATCAACCCGCTGCGCGACCTCGTCCGCGACCTCGTCGATTTCGACCGGCTGCGCGGCGCCCCCGTAAAACTGTTCGTCTCGGCGACGAATGTCTGGACCGGCAAGGCCCGCATCTTCGAGACGGCCGAACTCCGACCCGAGCATGTGATGGCCTCGGCCTGCCTGCCGACCATCTTCCGGGCGGTCGAGATCGACGGCGAGCCCTATTGGGATGGCGGCTATGTCGGCAACCCGGCCCTCTATCCCCTGTTCTACGGGACGGCCTGCGACGACGTCATCCTGGTGCAGATCAACCCGGTCGAACGCCGCACGACGCCGACCGAAATGCGCGAGATCCAGAACCGGCTGACGGAGGTCACCTTCAACGGCGGGCTGCTCGGCGAATTCCGAGTCATCGACCTCGTGACGCGGCTGATCGACGAGGGCAAGCTCGACCGGAGCGACTACAAGCGCGTCCTGATGCACCGGATCGACGGCGGCGAGGCGCTCGGCCGATACATGGCCTCCTCGCGGCTCCACGCCGATTTCGGCTTCTTCGAAACCTTGCGGGACCTCGGCCGGGCGAGCGCCACGGCTTGGCTCGAGGAGAATTACGCGGCGGTCGGCGAGCGGGCCACGCTCGACCTCAGGGCGGCGTATTCGTAACCCCTACCGCACGACGACAACCGGCGTTCCAACCGGCACGCGGGCGTAGAGGTCGACGATGTCCTGGTTGTACATCCGGATGCAGCCATACGACGCGTAGGTGCCGACCGAGTTCGGCCGGTTCGTGCCGTGAATGGCGTAATCGCCGCCGACGAGGGTCAGGGCGCGCGGACCCATCGGGTTCGAGGGCGATCCGCCCGGAATCACGGCCGGCAGGCTCGGATTGTCGCGCTTCACGTCGTCCGGCGGCGACCAGGCCGGCTCGACATATTTGCCGTCGACCGCCGACCAGCCGAACCATTGCTTGCCGGGCTTGCCGACCGCGACCGGATAGCGGATCGCGGTGCCGTCGCGCCCGACGAGATAGAGCCGCCGCTCGGTCGTCCGGATCACGATCGTCCCCGGCCGGGCGATGCCCTCCGGGAAGGTCACGAGTTCCCGGGCGCCGGCCTTTCCAGCCACCACGCAACCCATCACCACCGCGACGACCAGCGCGAGACGCTTCATCTGGGCGAGACCGATCCCGGTCGCCCGACCACTCTGTTTGAACACCATGCGCCCCGAGGCCCTTCTTGGCTGACCTTCGGGTGTGAACGTGACCGCGATCCCTATCGAAGAGGTTGGGGAAGATGGCTGACGAGGGGTGAATCGGGCGCTTTCGCGGCCGAGAAGAACCTCGCGGTGTCAGAGGGTTAAGCGTTAACCGACCGCAGATGCTGCCGTCAGATCACCGGGTCCCAGGCGAGCAGCGTGTCCGGCACCCGGGTCGAGGCCGAAACCCGCCCGGGAAACAGGTCCGGGCGATGCACCGGGCCCGCCTTGCAGGTCGCGCAGCGCTTCGTCATCCGGGCATAGAGCCCCTTCACGGTGTCGCTCGCCGTGGTGGTGCAGAGAAACGGCAGGAAGGCGTGGACCAGCGCTCCCAACGTCGCCCGGGCGAGCGGGCCGGCGAAGCTCAGCGCCGTGCGCATATGCTCGGGATAGGTCTCGCCCACCATCGCCGGGTGGTCCGTGAACATGGCTTTGAGATTCATGCGGCGGCCCCTGGATGCGCGATGATGACGTAGAATTTTCATCTACGGCTCGTCAAGAATGCGTTAAACATGCCAGCCGCGTTTGAACCCCTAGACCCTGCCGAACCAGCCCGGCACCCGCGCCATCCAGCCGAGCCCATCCTCGGTGCGGCCGGCCGGCCGGTATTCCGCCGCGACCGCCCCGTCATAGCCGGCGCGGTGCAGGGCCGCGAAGGCGGCGTCGAAGTCGATCGTCCCGGTGCCGGGCTCGTGGCGTCCTTCCGTATCGGCGAACTGGACATGGCCGATCCGCGGGCCGGCCGTCGCGATCGCGGCGACGAGGTCCGGCTCCGTCCGGGCCATGTGGTAGAGGTCGAATTGCAGCTTCACCCTCGGCTCGTCGAGCCCGTCGAGGAAGCTCAGCGCCTTGCCGAGGCTGTTCAGCCACATACCGGGAACGTCCCAGGGGTTGATCGCCTCCGTCACGACCGCGACGCCGATCCCGCCCATCCGCTCGGCCGCGAGCCGCAGGTTGTCGCCGAGCACCGCATCCGTGGTCGCGGCATCCTGGCCAGGCGGCGGCGGGCCGGGCAGCACATTCAGCTTGGACACCCGAAGCGCCTCGGCGAAGCGCATGGCCTCGTCCAGCCCCTGCCGGAACTCGGCCCGCAAGGCGGCGTCGGTCGCCCGCCCGTTGCTGCCGCGCGGGTCCGACGCCGGCGCATTGATGAGCACGACCGGCCGATCGGCGGACGCCCGCCGCAGCTCCGCCGGGTCGAACTCGTAGGGAAACTGGATCTCGACACCCTCGAACCCGGCCCGGGCCGCGGCCCCGAACCGCTCGGGCACCGGAAGCTCGGTGAACATCATGGTCAGGTTGGCGACGAGTTGCATGGGAGGCTCTGCGCGTTTTTGGTGTCGTCGTTCGATACGCCCTGCCGATTGGTCCGGCGAGGGCGAAATGGACTGACGCCGTAGATCGATCGGAAGCTGGATACGGGCGCTCCCCGCATCGACCGTAAGATCAAGCCGGTCTTATCGCCGCCGCTGCGATCGCCGCCCGGACCTGGCGTATGCCGATGACCATGCGGGGGGCACGACCTGGAAGGTCGACGAAACCGAGCCGTCGATAGAGAGCGCCGGCTCGTTCGTTGAGGGCGTCCAGCACGATGAAGGCCGCGCCGATCTCGTCGGCCACGCGCGCGCAGCGACGCATCGCATCCGCCATCAGGACGCTGCCCACGCCGCCGCCTTGAAAGGCATCGTGCACACCGACCACGGACAGATAGATCGCCGGCACCAGGGGGTAGCGCGGCAGCTTCTTTCGCATGCCCTCCGGCAACGTGCCGAGATCGATCGCGTGCGCATTGACGGCGTAGAAGCCGACGATGTCTGGAGTCTCGTCGAGGCGGGCCACGTAGACGCGGGTTGTCTCGAGGTCCTGGAGACCAGCGGCGACGGTGCGAAGATAGGTGTCGACCTGGGCGACACCACACGAGAAGGCCGCCCGATCGTGTCTCTTGCGATCGAGCGGCTCAATTCTGAGGCGCGCAAGCAGGGCGGCGTCGATCATGAAGCCTTCGACACCTTCGGGTGAAGGCGCATCAGCTCAACCAACTCGGGAGCGGGCTCCATCGCGTCGAAGGCGGCCATGAAGGCATGGTGATCCAACGGGGTCAAGACGGTCAGCTCGTAATCCCGCAAGGTCTCACGCGCCGCGCGGCATGCCGCTGCAACCGTGAATTCGGAGGCCGTGAGGCCAAGAGCCCGCGCACCTCGCTCGATGAGGGCCTTCGCCTCTACCGTCGTGCGCTGCTCCATGCGGGCGCTCCGGGTTGCAGGGGTCTCGGTCTGACTTGTGTCGAGAGTGGACGAGCGCATGTCATCAACCTATGGCCAGCAGGGATTTCAACACGCGGATTATCGTGCGTCCCTTGAATGTACGGCACTTGCCGTACAAGTCCACCCCAATACGCGCCATTCACCGGGGTCGCTGGGGTGCCCACCCCGCCGTCCCCCGCCTCGCCCTGAACCCTCCATCAGGCTACAAGGCCTGCGGGAATTGCGCTCGTTCCGAGCGTCTGCCTCGAAGAACGATCGAACGGAGACATCACACAGTGACACCGGCCGAAATCGGGAGCGTCTGGGCGCCCCGCCTGCTCAGCGTGCTGAGGATCATGGCTGCCCTTCTGTTCATGCAGCATGGCACGCAGAAACTGCTCGGCTTCCCGAACATGCCGGCGAACGGGCAGCCGGCGATGGGGACGCTTCTCTGGTTCGGAGGTGTCATCGAGCTCGTCGGGGGAGCCCTCATCGCGATCGGCTTCTTCACCCGCCCGGCCGCCTTCATCGCCTCCGGCATGGCCGCGGTCGCCTACTTCCTGTTTCACGCCGGCCGGGGCTTTTTCCCGGTGATGAACGGCGGAGAGCTCGCCGCCCTCTACTGCTTCGTCTTCCTCTATATCGCGGCCGCGGGACCCGGGCCATGGAGCGTGGACGCCACGATGAGCCGCAACCGCGCCAGCCGCTGGACCTGAGCGGCCTCAGCCTCGTTCGGCCGGCCCGGTCTCGACCGGGCGGGCCGGATCGTGGGTCCATTCCGACAGCGAGCCGTCGTAGAGCCTGACATCCGGCTGGCCGAGGATTTCGGACAGGACGAACCAGTTGGTCGCCGCCTGCTGGCCCGTGTTGCAATAGGGGATCACGGGCCGGCCGGGCGCGGCCCCGAACAGCTGTTCGAGTTCGGCCCTGGGCTTCAGCCGGTTCCGGGCCGTGTCGTAGGCGCGCGCCCCCTCCAGATGGAGCGAACCCGGGATGCGGCCGGGCCGGGCGGCCTGTTTCGATTGCTCGAGCCCCTCGAAGGAGGCCTGGTTGCGGGTGTCGACCAGGATGGCCGATCCATCGGTCATGGCCTGCTCGACGTCCGGCGCCAGCGCCCGGAGCGAGGGGTCGAAGGCGACCGGATAGTCCGGCGCCGTGCGGGGCTCGCCGGGCGCGGTCTCGACCGGGAGGCCGGAGGCGGCCCAGGCCGCATAGCCACCGTCGAGCAGCGAAAGGTGGTGATGCCCGGCGGCCTTCAAGGTCCAGTAGACGCGGGAGGCCGCCGCGAAATCCCCGGCCGAGACGCCGGCCGGGATCACGACCACGTCGCTCGCCGGCACGATCCCGAGCCGGCCGAACAACGCGCCGAGCGCATCGGCCTCCGGCAGCATGCCGGCCCCGCCATTCCGGGATGCGCGCCAACCCCCGGTCACGTAGTCGGTATGGACCGCGCCCGGGATGTGGCCCGCATCATAGGCCGCACGTCCGCCGCCATCGACGGCCGACCGGATGTCCAGCAGCACGAGATCGGGCGCCCCCAGCTTCGCGGCCAGCTCTTGCGGATCGATCAGCGCGCTCGAAATTCCGGGCAAGATCCTCTCCTCATCCGACGCGGCAGGTCGGGCACGTCAGCGGCTTCGGCCATACACCATTCCGCTCCGGTCCGGGACAACGAGATCATGTCCGGACCGCTCGTCCGGTCGGAAGGAAGAATGTCCGAATCCGGACGACCTTGGGCCGGGGCGAACGAAGCCAGGGTGCCGAGATTGTCGAACAAGGCATTCACCGCTTCTTTGAGGAACACGCATGAAGGCGCTTGTCTGGCACGGGACGACGGACGTCCGCTGCGACTCGGTGCCGGATCCGGAGATCGAGGACGGCCGCGACGCCATCATCAAGGTGACGAGCTGCGCCATCTGCGGCTCGGACCTGCATCTCTACGACCATTTCATGCCGGGCATGAAATCGGGCGACATTCTCGGCCACGAGACCATGGGCGAGGTGGTCGAGGTCGGCCGGGACAACAAGGCCCTGAAGGTCGGCGACCGGATCGTCGTCCCCTTCACGATCACCTGCGGCCAGTGCGAGCAATGTCGGCGCGGTAATTTCTCCGTGTGCGAGCGCACGAACCGCAACAAGACCCTCGGCGACGCCGCCTTCGGTCACACGACGGCGGGCCTCTTCGGCTACACGCACCTGACCGGGGGCTATTCGGGCGGACAAGCGGAGTATCTGCGGGTTCCGTTCGCGGACTCGACCCATATCAAGGTGCCGGACGGCATCTCGGACGAAAAACTGCTCTTCCTCTCCGACATCCTTCCGACCGGGTGGCAGGGCGCCGTGCAATGCGACATCCAGCCGACCGACACGGTCGTCGTCTGGGGCTGCGGCCCGGTCGGCCAGATGGCGATCCGGTCCGCCATCCTGCTCGGCGCGAAGCGCGTCATCGCCATCGACCGCGTGCCCGAGCGCCTGTCCATGGCCGAGGCGGGCGGCGCCGAGGTGCTGGATTACCACGAGGAATCGAACATCGTCGGCCGCCTGAACGACATGACGGACGGCAAGGGCCCGGAAAAGTGCATCGACGCGGTCGGGCTCGAAGCTCACGCGACCGGCGCCATCGACGCGATCTACGACCGGGCCGAACAGGCCATGCTGATGGCGACCGACCGCATCCACGTGCTCCGGCAGATGATCATGGTCTGCCGGCCGGCGGGCGTGCTGTCGGTCCCGGGCGTCTATGGCGGCATCGCCGACAAATTCCCGATCGGCGCCCTCATGAACAAGGGCCTCACCGTCCGGACCGGCCAGACCCACGTCAAACGCTGGTCCGACGACCTGCTGCGTCGGATCGAGCAGGGGCAGCTCGACCCGTCCTTCGTCATCACCCACACCGTCGGGCTGGAGGACGGCCCGGAAATGTACCGCACCTTCCGCGACAAGCAGGACGGCTGCATCAAGGTGGTGATCAAGCCATGAGCCACAAACCCTCCACCCTGCCGACCCGTGGCCCGAGCGGCCGCGGCGCGCATTCCGGCTCCGAGACCCTCGCCAAGGGCCTCGGCTGGTTCTCGATCGGCCTCGGCCTGGCCGAGCTCATCGCGCCCCGCGCAATCTGCCGGACGCTCGGCATGGACGGGCAGGAGAACCTCGTCCGGGCCTATGGCGTCCGCGAACTCGCGACGGGCGTCGCGATCCTGATGAGCCACGACCCGACGCCCTGGATCTATGGTCGCATCGGCGGCGACGCGCTCGACCTCGCGACGCTCGGCGCCAACTTCCAGGGCGACAATCCCGAGAAGGACAACCTGACCATCGCAACGGTCGCAGTCGCCGGCATCACGTTGCTCGACATCGCCTGCGTCCACGGGCTGACCTCGGACAAGCGGCTGTCGAGCCCGGGCGAGTTCGATTACGGCGACCGGAGCGGCTTCCCGCTGCCCCCGCGCGCCATGCGGGGCGCGGCCTCGGATCTCGACATGCCGGCCGATTTCAGGATCCCCGAGACGCTGCGGCCCTGGCAGGACGGACGACCGGCCACGGGTTGACGCGCAGAGGCGCTACAGGCCGGCCGGCGCTGAAGGGCGGACGGTCTTCTCCTGCCGGCCGTCGCGGCCACGGTTGCGCGCCCGCGGCTCATTTGGATGTGACATGACCTACCTGCACTACTCGGCCTCCGTCGAAACGATCGACCCGGACGAGGACGAGACCTTCCGCAAGATCATCGACGTGATGGCCGGCGGCGGTCGGATCACGCGGGAACGTTACGGACAGTCGGTCCGAACCTCCCATGCCAAGACCCATGGGCTGCTCAAGGGGGAGTTGCGCGTCCTGGACGGGCTGCCGCCGGAACTTCGCCAGGGGCTGTTTGCGGAGCCCAAGGCCTATCCAGTCATTGTCCGGCTCGCCCATGTTCCCGGCGAACTCCTGGACGATCGGCGCGTCTCTACGCCGCGCGGCATGGCGATCAAAGTCCTCGGCGTCGAGGGCCCGAAGCTGCCCGCCCACCAGGGCCAGGTCACACACGATTTCGTGCTTGATACCGGTAAGGTGTTCAATGCCCCGACGGCCAAGGTCTTCCTCGGCGCGATCACGGCGACGGAGGTCGCAACACCGATGCCGGAGGGCGTGAAGGGCGCGGTCTCGATGGCGTCTCGCGCCACCAACGCGGTCCTGAACGCCGTCGGGCTGAATAGCGCGAACCTGGACTTCTACGGCCACCCGTTCAATCACCCGCTGACCGAGAGCTACTTCACGCAATGCGCGGTCCGCTACGGCGACTACGTCGCCAAGATCGGCTTCTTCCCGGTCACCTATGCCGGTGACGCCCTCGTCCAGCCATTCGAGCCAAAGGACGAGAACGGTCTTCGCACGACGGTCGTCGAGGCGTTCCGGGTCCGGGGGACGGAATTCGAGGTACGGGTCCAGCTCTGCACCGATCTCGACAGGATGCCGGTCGAGAATGCATCGACCGAGTGGCCCGAAGACGAGAGCCCCTACCTCCCCGTCGCAAGGCTGACCCTCCCGCCCCAGGATGCGTTTACCGCCGCCCGGCAATCCTTCGTCGACGAGGACCTGCTGTTCTGCCCGGCGCACGCGCTCGCGGCCCACCGTCCGCTAGGTTCGATAATGCGGGCTAGAATGAAGGCCTACGAGGCGCTGGGGACCGCACGAATTAGAGAGAACGGCCGAACGCGGCGGGAGCCGCGTAGCATCGAGGAGATGCCGGCCTAGTCCGACATTCACATCGTCTGCGGGCACCCGGCCCTTGGTCGCCCGGCGGATCGATGCGAGAGAGTGCCGGCCGCCCGTATCGGGCTGACGAGCCCGCCCGAGACGGGCCGGAGGACACGCATGATCCGCGCATTGATCGCAGCCGCCCTGGCCTGCGTGCCGCTCGCCGCGGCGGGCCAGGACTTTCCGACCCGCCCCATCACCATGATCGTCGTCTTCGCCCCGGGTGGCCCGACCGACGTGATGGCCCGCATCGCGGCAGACCATATGGGCCGGACGCTCGGACAGCGCGTGGTCATCGAGAACGTGGCGGGCGCCGGCGGAACGACCGGGGGCGCCCGCGGCGCCCGGGCCGAGCCCGACGGCTACACGCTCACGGTCGGCAGCCTCGGCAGCCACGGCGCCGCGGCCGCGCTCTACAAGACCATTGCCTACGATGCGCGAGAGCTCGAGCCGGTCGGCCTGATCGCCGGCACGCCGGGCTATGTCGCGGTCCGGAAGGATTTTCCGGCGAAGAGCCTGGCCGAGTTCATCGCCTATGCCAAGGCCAATCCCGGCAAGGTCACGAGCGGCCATGCCGGGATCGGCTCGACGCCTCATCTCGCCTGTCTCTACTTCACCCACCTGACCGGCCTGAACCTCGTCTCGACGCCCTATCGCGGCTCCGGCCCGGCGATGAACGACCTCGTCGCCGGCCAGATCGACCAAGTCTGCGACCTCGCCCCGACCGTCGTGCCGCAGATCCAGGCCGGCACCATCCGGGGCCTCGTCATCGCCCAGCCCGAGCGGGCGAGCGTGACGCCGGACGTCGCCACCGCCGCCGAATCCGGGCTGCCGGATTACGTCTTCACCGGCTGGAACGCGATCTTCGCCCCGAAGGGAACGCCGAAGCCGGTGATCGACAAGCTCTCCGGCGCCCTGAAGGCCGCGCTCGCCGACGAGACGGTCCGCAAGCGCATCTCCGATCTCGGCTCGATCCCGCCTGGGCCGGCCGAGCAGTCTCCCGACGCTCTGCGGAAGCTCGTGGCGAGCGACGTGGAGAAATGGGGCCAGGTGGTTCGCGAGGCCGGGATTGCCCCGCAATGACGGTGGCGCTCCTCGGGCTGAAGCCTTGCCCGCCGGCCGACCCTCATCCTCGCCGGCCGACGATCGCGATCCCGCCGGGCGCCTGCGACTGCCACGTCCACGTCTTCGACGGCGCGCGCCATCCCTACAGCGCCATGCGGGGCTACACGCCGCCGGACGCCACGCTCGCATCGCTGATCCACCTTCACGAGACGCTGGGTTTCAGCCGGGCCGTGCTGACCCAGGCGAGCGTGCATGGCACCGACAACAGCGCCGTCCTGGAAGGCGCCGCCTCGGATCCCGCCCGGCTTCGCGCCGTGGTAGCGGTCGGGCCGGAGGTGACCGATGCCGAGCTTCGCCGCATGCACGAGGCGGGCGCGCGCGGCATCCGGGTCAACCTCGTCGACCCGGGCGGCATGCCCTTTGCCGACACGGCCGACATCGTCCGGATGGCAGCCCGGATCGCGGATTTCGGCTGGCATGTCGAGTTCCTGGTCCATGTCGATGGGGCCGAGGATTTCGTCCCGCTTTGCCGCTCCCTTCCCGTCGACGTGGTCGTCGGCCATCTCGGCTACATGCCGACCTCGCGCAGCCCGGACGACCCGGGCTACCGGGCCTTCCTCGGGCTCGTCGAGGATGGCCGATGCTGGGTCAAACTCACCGGGCCCTATCGGATCTCGTCGGACCCGAGCCTCCCCTACGCCGACGTCGCGCCCTTCGCGCAAAGGCTCGTCGCGCTCCGGCCCGATCGCCTCCTCTGGGGCTCGGACTGGCCGCATGTGATGTGCCGAGGGCCGATGCCGAATGACGGCGCCCTCGTCGATCTGCTGGCGGAGTGGATTCCGGATTCCGCCACCCGCGACCGCATCCTGGTCGAGAACCCGGCCCGGCTTTACGGCTTCCCGGCCGGGATCGGCCGATGATACCGGCCCCTCCGCCGAGCCTGCTTCTCGTGATCGACTTCCAGTCGCGCCTGATGCCCTCGATCGCGGAGGGCGCGGAGGCGGTCGCCCATGCGAGACGGCTCCTCGATATCGCCGCCCTGCTCGATGTCCCGGTCGTCTACACGGAGGAGAACCCGGCGGGGCTCGGCCGCACGGTCGCGGACCTTGCGCCGGCGCCGTCCGCGCGCGTGCTCTCGAAGATGTATTTCGACGCCTGGCGCGAGCCGGACGTCCGGGCCGCCATCCCGGACGGGATGGAGATCGTGGTCGTAGGCTGCGAGGCGCATGTCTGCGTGCTGCAGACCGTGCTCGGGCTCAGGTCGTCCGGCCGGAGCGTCAAGGTCGTGCGCGACGCCATCGGATCGCGCCGGATCGAGAGCCGGGATGCGGCGATCGCCCGGATGGATCGGCACGGCGCCGAGATCGTCACAGCCGAAATGGTGGCCTTCGAGTGGCTTGTGACGGCCGAACACCCGCGCTTCAAGGACGTGATCGCGCTCGTCAAGTAGGTTAACCAGCAACACTCGGGCGGGTGCTCCATTTTCGCCTTGTTCCTGCAATAGGTGCCAAGCTTTCGTGTTGCGTTGAAGGACATCCGCATGCCCAGGAAGGCCATCGCCTTCGCCACCATCGCCCTCGGCACGAGCGTCATCTTTGTTCCTGGCCTTCTGCCAGGACTGGATTCGGGCGCATCGGCTGCTCCGGCCCAGCAGGTCTATACGCGCAAGCGCGTGAACGGACGTTGGGTCTCAGGACGCTTCACCGCAGGCAGCGCGACGGCCGCCACTCCTGGCCGAGGCCGATATCGCCTGGCAAGGCGGTCGCCGATCCAGGCCCCGCCGGTTCAGCCCAGAACGGACCGGCCTGTCAACGCGTCCCCTCGTCCGAGCGAAACCGCCCGGGACCTGTCCACCGCCTCGCTCGGCGCCGCCCCCGAGGTGGAGCGGATGCGACCGGCGCTCGAGGCACGCGCCCGCTTTATGGCATCGCTTGGAGCCGTGCCGTCCTTTCCCGTCCCGGACCAGGCCCCGGCGGCTGCGCTCCCGGCACCACGCTCCGTCACCTTCGACCTGCAGCGCGGCACGAAGACCGTCACATTCGGCGACGACGTGGCCATCTCGGAGCCCTTCGACCCCGCCGCGGCCAGGGACTTGACCGTCCTTCGACCGAACCTTCCATAAGCCGAGCGTCGTCGAGGAGATCAGCCGGTCCGCGTCGGGCGCCCTTCCAGCGGATATTGCGGATCGTTGTAGCCCGGCGTCGACGGATGTCCGGGCGCCACCAGCCGGTCGACCAGCGCCTCGTCCTCAGGCATGAAGCGGTAGGAGAGCGCGGCGAGATAGTCGCGCCAATGCTCCTCCGTGCGGGGTCCGGCCACGGTGGCGGTCACCAGACGGTTGTTCAGGACCCAGGCGAGCGCGAAATTCCCGGCGCTGGTGCCGCGCGCCTCGGCATGGACGCGGATCTCCTGCGCGATGTCGAGCGATTCCGTCCGCCATTCCGTCTGGATCATGCGCCGGTCCTGACGGCCGGCCCGGGTGTCGCGCGGCGGCGGCAATTTGGGGTCGTATTTCGCCGTGAGGACGCCGCGCGCGAGCGGGCTGTAGGGCACGACTCCGAGCCCGTAGAAACCGCAGGCCGGCAGGTGCTCGACCTCCGGCATGCGGTTCAGGGCATTGTAATAGGGCTGGCTCACGATCGGCCGGTCGATCCCGATCCCGTCCGCAAGGCGGCAGATCTCCGCGACGCGCCAGCCCCGGTAATTCGACAGCCCGAAATATCGGATCTTGCCCGAGCGGACGAGGTCACCGATGGCCCGCACCGTCTCGTCCAGAGGCGTCGCATGGTCCTCCTTGTGGAGGTAGAGGATGTCGATCGTCTCGAGGCCGAGCCGACGCAGGCTCGCCTCCGCCGCCTGCATGATGCGGCGGCGGGAGAGGCCGCTCTCGTTCGGGCCCGCGCCCGACCCGACCGGGTTCGCGATCTTGGTCGCCACGACCCAGCGGTCCCGGTCCGCCGCGACCGCCCGGCCCACGATCTCCTCGGAACGGCCGTCCGTATAGGCGTCGGCCGTGTCGATGAAGTTGATCCCGGCCTCGCGCGCGGAGGCGATGATCCGGCCCGCGGTCGGCTCGTCCGTCGGGCCGCCGAACATCATCGTGCCGAGGCAGACCGGCGAGACCTTGAGGCCGGAGCGGCCGAGTTGACGATAGTCCATGACGGGCCGCTCCCTGAACCGACCCTTACGGCCGTTCGGAGAGCATTCGCTGCCCGGGAGGCGTGGCGCAAGCCTTCCCGGTAGGCAGGCGAGGCTTGGCCTCCTCCTCCCGGCAGAGTTCGCCGCCCGTATCGGAGGCTGGCGGCCGACCCGCTAAGCGCTGAGCCGCGCGATGGCGAGCGCTACGCCCTGGGCGCGGGGCACGATGCTGCCGACCTCGAGATACTCGTCGGGGGAATGCGCCTTGCCGCCGACCGGCCCGGTCGCACAGACCGTCGCGCAACCGACCGCGGAGGTGAAGCCGGAATCCGCGCAGCCGCCGGCGAACTCGCCCTCGACCGGCCGGCCGATCTCGCCCATGGCGGCCTGGTAGATCTCGAAGACCTCGCGCGAGGCCTCGTCCTGCACGAGCGGCAGGAACTCGCCCTTGATCTCGAGGCGCGCCTGCGTGCCCGGCACGGTGGAGGACGCGACGATCTCCTCGATCCGCACCAGCGCCTCCGCCCGTTGCGGCGGCTCCACATAGCGGAGATCAATGCCGATCCTGGCCGACGGCGCGACCGTGTTGACGGATTGCCCGCCCGAGACGAGCCCGACATTCAGGGTCACGCCCCGCGGGATGTCGGTAATGGCCGACAGCGCGGTGATCTTGTGGGCGATCTCGTTGATCGCGCTGATGCCGACCTCGAAATTGCCGCCGGAATGCGCCGCCCTGCCGGTCACCTCGCATTCCATGAAGACCCCGCCCTTGCGGCCGGTCACGACGTTGCCCGAGGGGCGGCCCGGCTCGGCGTTGAACACCGCCCGGGCGCCCCGGGCGGCCTCCTCGATGATGCCCCGGCAGGCCGGCGACCCGATCTCCTCGTCGGAGGTGATCAGCATGGTGAGCGGCGCGCCGGCACCGCCGAGCTTGTGATAGGCCGCCATCACGAAGGCGTTCATGACGAGGCCGGCCTTCATGTCGGCGACGCCCGGGCCATAGGCGCGCCCGCCCTCGATCCGGAACGGCCTTCGGCCCGCCTCGCCCTTCGGGAAGACGGTGTCGCGATGGCCGAGCAGCAGGATCGGCCGGTTCGCGCCGCCCGAGCCCGCGACCGCCGCCATGAAGGCATCGCCGAAATTGTCGCGGGGATGCCGGGTCGTCTCGATCCCCTGGTCGTTGAAGAAGCGCTGGAACCGCTCGCCCACGGCATCGACACCCGCTTTGTCGTAGCTGCCGGAATCGATGTTCACGACCTCTTCCAGGAGCGCCAGCATCGCGCCTTCCTGGGAGGCGAGCCAGTCGAGCACGGGTTGGGCGGTTGCGGTCACGGCATGCTCCAGTGGGGAAAGGATGGGCTTACACCCTCGAGCCGGGGACCGCATCCCAGTCTATCGGCCCGCCGGCCTGCTTTGCACCGCCGGCCCGGTGCTGGTTCAATGCCTGCGCGAACAGGGAGAGGTCGATGCGGCGTCACGCGGGACGGAGACACGAGGCGGGCGCGGCCCGAGGGGGAGACGCCTCGTGACGGATCCCTTCTCCCTCGCCGGCCAGGTCGCGATCGTGACCGGCTCGTCGCGCGGCATCGGCCGGGCGACGGCCGAACTCCTGGCGCGGCTCGGCGCGAGCGTCGTCGTGTCGAGCCGCAAGGAGGAGAGCTGCCGGCCGGTCGCGGACGCGATCCGCGAGGCGGGCGGCCGGGCCGAGGTGATCGCCTGCAACATCGGACGCAAGCCCGAGGTCGAGGCGCTCGTCCATGGCACGATGGAGCGGTTCGGCCGGGTCGACGTGCTCGTCTGCAACGCGGCCGTGAACCCCTTCTACGGCAGCATGGTCGACCTGCCCGACGAGGCCTTCGACAAGATCATGGGTTCGAACGTGAAATCGAATCTGTGGCTCGCCAAGCTCGTGATCCCGGGCATGGCGGAGAGAGGCGGCGGCTCGGTCGTGATCGTCTCGTCCATCGCGGGCCTGCGGGGGACGGAGAATATCGGCGGCTACGGCATCTCGAAGGCCGCCGATTTCGCCCTCGCCCGCAACCTCGCCGTCGAATGGGGCCCGCGGAACGTGCGCGTGAACTGCGTCGCGCCCGGCCTCGTGAAGACCGATTTCGCCAGGGCCCTGTGGGAGGACGAGGCGAAGCTCGCCCACCGCAATGCCGGAACCCCGCTCCGGCGGATCGGCGAGCCGGCCGAGATCGCGCCCGTCGTCGCCTTCCTGGCCTCGGGGGCGGCGAGCTTCATCACCGGCCAGGTGATCGTGGCCGACGGCGGGGTGACGATCGTGTAGCGGTGCCTCATGCCCGTCGTCTTCCGCCACCGGGGCTTTCGCTTCGGCTTCTACTCGAACGAGGGAAACCCGCGCGAGCCGCCGCACGTTCATGTCAAACTGGGTGAGGCCGATGCCAAGTTTTGGCTCCTTCCCGAGATCGAGCTGGCCTATAACCGCGGACATTCGGCTCGCCTCGTTCGCGAGCTGACGGATATCGTCGCCAGGCGACGCCAAACGCTGCTCGAGGCTTGGGATGAGCACTTTTCCGAAGGCTGAGACGGTCCGGTTCGACCACGACACGATGTGGGTGACCCTGGTCGACGGGCGCATCCTCGGCATCCCGCTCACCTGGTTCCCGCGCCTTGCGGAAGGGTCGCCTGCGCAGCGCGAGCGCTACGAGATCAGCAATGGCGGCCTCCACTGGGAGGAGCTCGACGAGGATATCTCGATCGACGGGCTGCTCGCAGGCCGGGGCGACCAGACGCGCCGGCGGACCCGTCCGGACCAGGCGGCCTGACGCGGCATGACCTCTCCCCATCGCTGGCGCGAAATCCTCGACGGCCGCCTGCGGCTGCCCGTCATCGGCTCGCCGCTCTTCATCGTGTCGAATCCGGCCCTCGTGATCGCGCAATGCAAGGCCGGGATCGTCGGCTCCTTTCCTGCCCTGAACGCCCGGCCCGCCGCTCAGCTAGACGAGTGGCTGCACGAGATTCGCGAGGCCCTCGCGGCGCATGACCTGCGTCATCCCGAGAGCCCGGCGGCGCCCTTCGCCGTGAACCAGATCGTGCATCGTTCGAACGAGCGCCTGGAACACGATCTCCAGGTCTGCGAGCGGCACCGGGTGCCGATCGTGATCACCTCGCTCGGTGCACGGCCGGAGCTGAACCAGGCCGTGCATGGCTGGGGCGGGATCACGCTGCACGACATCATCAACCAGCGCTTCGCGCGCAGCGCCATCGAGAAGGGCGCGGACGGCCTGATCGCGGTCGCGGCCGGGGCCGGAGGCCATGCCGGCTCGACCTCGCCCTTCGCGCTCATCCAGGAGATCCGGGCCTGGTTCGACGGACCGCTCGTCCTCTCGGGCGCGATCGCGACCGGGCGAGCCATCCTGGCTGCCGAAACGATGGGGGCTGACTTCGTCTATGTCGGATCGGCCTTCATCGCGACCGATGAGGCGAATGCACCGGCCCGCTACAAGGAAATGATCGTCGAGAGCGGGGCGGACGACATCGTCACCTCGAACGTCTTCACGGGCGTGCACGGCAATTATCTCGCGCCCTCGATCGTGGCGGCCGGGCTCGACCCGGCGAGGCTCGACGAGGTCGAGGCCGTCGCCATGGATTTCGGCGCGAGCCGCGAGGAGACCCGCAAGGCCAAGGCCTGGCGCGACATCTGGGGCTCTGGCCAGGGGATCGGGGCCGTGAAGGCCGTGGTCCCGGCCGGCGAGCTCGTGGCGCGGCTCGCGACGGAATACCGGGAGGCGAAGGCGGCGTCGGGCCGCCTGCGGCTCCGGGGCGACGAGGCCGGCGCGTCGGGCCGGGCTGCGTGACGGGCGCGCCTCAGCCGGGCTGCACGATCAACGACCTCGTGGCCCGGATCGGCCAGGAGCTCGGCGTGTCCCCGTGGCGCGTCGTCACCCAGGCTGATCTCGACGCCTTCGCCCAGGTGACCGACGACCACCAGTTCATCCATGTGGATCCCGCGCGGGCGGCAGCCGAGACCGCCTTCGGCGGCACCATCGCGCATGGCTTCCTGACGCTCTCGCTCCTGAGCGCCTTCGGCCGTGAGGCGCTGCCCGCGATCGCGGGCCGACGCATGGGCGTGAATTACGGCTTCGACCGGGTCCGATTCCTGTCGCCCGTCGCGAGCGGGGCGAAGGTTCGGGGTCGATTCGTGCTGCTGGACGCGACGAAGCGCTCCGCCGACGAAATCCTGCTCCGCTATCGTGTCACCGTCGAGATCGAGGGCGGGGCGAAGCCGGCCCTGGTCGCGGACTGGTTGACGCTGGCGATACTGGGCTGAGGTCAGGCGGCCGCGGGCTGGGCCATCGCGGGCTGGGCGATGGCGGGCTGGGTCCGGAGGCCGCTCGCCACCTCCCGGTTGATACGGACGAGGAGCGCCAGCTTCTCAGGCGCGGGCTCCATCAGGATTGCGAGCGTGCGCTGGAAGATCACCGCCGCGAGCTGGGCGATGTTGGCCTTGATCTGAGCCGGCAGAGGGTTGTCCGGTTCGGTCGCGGAGGTCGCCAGGATCGTCCAGATCTTGCGGTTATAGGTGAGCGCGGTGCCGAGCTCCGTTCCGTCGGGCTGCCAGTTGTCGCAAGCGGACTGGAGTTGTTGCGCGGCCTTCAGGAGGATCGATGCTTCCAGGTCACGCGGCGACTGCGTCGTCCGGGCAGTCTTCGCGTAGGCGCTCGCGGCCGCTGAGTGCATGTTGAATGATGTCCTGCTCGTAGGCGATCAGCGTCTTCGCCGTCTTGAGCGCTTTGTAGAGCTCGCCGCTTAAAACCTCGTTATTGATGCGGGCGATGAAGGGCATCGCGCTCGGCACCGCGTCCAGGAACTCGCGGATGAGCGGAACGTAGGTGGCCTCGGCCCCGCCGAGCCCGCCGTCGAGATACATCAGTTGGAGCGCCAGGTAGATCTTCTTCGCCGGGCTGTCCGCCGTCGCGGGCGTCAGGATGTCCTTCTCGCGCAGGATCGGCGCGTCGCCCTCGATGAAGAAGCGCACGCGCTGGTCGCCGCTGCGGAGCACCGAGGTGCCGATGATGATCCGCTCGCCGGGCTTCAGCTCAACCTTGAGACTCATCGTCCTCTCCTTCTGGAAAGCGTGGATACGGGCTGCTTAGCCGAACAGCTTCAGGACCGACTGATCGGCCTGCGCGGCGAGCGACAGGGCCGTCTGCGACAGGGATTGCTTGGTCTGGAGCGCGAGCAGGTTCGCGCCCTCCTCGTTCAGGTCGGCATTGACGAGAGCGTCGGCCCCGCTCGTGAGCGTGTTCACCAGCTGCTTGGTGAAATCCTGGCGGGTCTGGGTCACGGCCAGGGTCGAGCCGAGGCGCGACGCCTGACTGGCCAGCGCGCCGCTCGCGCGATCGATGAGCGACAGGATCGCCCCGATCGTGTTGCCGTCGGCGAAATTCGCCGCCGTGATGTCGCTGAGGCCGAGGCCGGAGGCCGTGGTCGATGTGCCGGCGACGTCGAGCCGCGAGGTATTCTTCTCGTTGAAGATGATCGACAGCGTATCGCCGGTGAGGAGATTGATGCCGTTGTAGCTGGAATCCTTCGCCAGCGTGTCGATCTGGTCAAGCAGGTTGTTGTATTGCGTGACGAGGTTGTCGCGCGTGTCCGCGCCGGTGCCGCCCCGGACCGGGAGCGTGCTCACCGTCGAGGTGAATTTCGAGCCGGCGCCGGACAGGGTGCCGCCGACCGTGAAGCTCTGGGACGCCGTCTGGGTCGTGGTCGAGACGCTGAGATTGCCGGAGCCGTCGAGCGTCGCCGACAATCCGACCGTGGCGAGCTTCGTGTTCAGGTCGTCGAGCGTCTTCACCGCACCCGGGGTGGTCGCCGGATCGCCGAACTTGACCGTGAGCGGCGTACCCGTGCCGACGGTGAAGCTCAGGGTCTTGCCGTTGATCGGGTTGGTGGAGGCCGTCGTCGCGGCCGTCAGACCGAGGGCCGTGAGCGTCGCGGCCGTGGAGGCCGGCGTGTCGGTGGCGCTGTTGATCGTGAAGGACGAGAAGGGGTCGTTCGACAGGATCTTGAGCCTGCCGGTCGCGTCGAGCGTCGCATTGACCCCGATATTCGCGGTGTTGTTGATCTTCGTCATGATGCTGTCGGCGGTGTCGCCGGCTACCACCGCGACCGTCCTGCCGTTGATCACCAGGTTGCCGGCGTCGCCGGCGGGAGCCGTATAGGCGCTGAGCGTCGCCGTCCCGGTCACGGTCGCCGTACCGGCCGTCCCGCGCAGGTCGGCCGCCGACGCGCCGACGAAGGGCGACGTCGAGGCGAGGGTCGCCTGGGAGGTGTAGGCGCTCGATGACTGGAGCGCCTGTTGCGAGGTCGATTTCAGCTGGGCGATGAGCTTCGTGATCGACGTGATGCCGGCATCCGCCGTCTTCAGCGTCTGGATCGAGTTGCTGACGGAGTCGAGCAGGGCCGTCAGCGAGTTCGCCCGATTGTTGAATCCCTGCGCCGTGAAGAAGCTCGTCGCGTTGTCGAGCGCGCTATTCACCTTCTTGCCGGTCGCGAGGCGGTTCTGCGTCGCCTGTTGCAGCACGGAGGTGTTCTGCAACGCCAGCAGCGAGTTTCGCGACGCGTTCGAAAGGACGATGTCGGACATGCGAGGCAACCCGTTCCGGCCGAATCCTTCGACCGCGTTGCCCATATTTTTATGTTAAGCCTAACAAAGCGTAAACGTCGTCATCCGCCTGTTAAGAAACTGCCGTTCAGGGCGGCCAAAACGCAAATGGCGGAGCCGAAGCCCCGCCATCCGCGCCGTATGTCGAGCCGTTCTACTGGAGCAGGCGGAGGACGCCCTGCTGCGACTGGTTCGCAAGCGACAGGGCCGACTGCGCCAGCGACTGGCTCGTCTGCAGCGCGAGGAGCTTGGTTGCCTCCTCGTTCAGGTCGGCGTTGACGAGGTTGTCGGCGCCGGTCGAGAGCGTGTTCGCCAGTTCCTTGGTGAAGTCCTGGCGGGTCTGCACGACCGCAAGGCTCGCACCGAGCTTGGAGGACAGGCTGGACAGCGAGCCCTTCGAGCTTTCGAGCGTCGACAGCAGGCTGTTGATGGCAGCGCCGTCATTCAGGTTGGTCGCCGTCGCCTTCGACAGTCCCAGGCCCGCGAAGGAGCCGTCCTGACCGGTGATCGAAAGCTTCGAGGTGTTCGTCTCGTTGAACACGAGGGTCAGCGTATCGCCCTTGAGCAGGTTCAGCCCGTTGTAGCTCGCATCCTTGGACAGCGTGTCGATCTGGTCGAGGAGCGAATTGTACTGGGTGACCAGGGCGTCGCGCGCATCAGCGCCCGCACCGCCCCGCACCGGGGCGGAGCTGGCAGTTCCGGAACCGGAGTTGGCGAAGCCGCTCGCCGTGGTGCCGGCCGCGTCAGCCGCCTTGACGGTGAAGCTGCTCGAGGCGGTCTCGCTCGTCGTCCCGAAGGTCAACTTGCCCGTCGAGTCGACGCTCGCGGTCAATCCGATCGTGCTCAGCTTCGAGTTGAGGTCGTCCAGCGACTTCACTGCACCGGTCGTGGTCGCCGGGTCACCGAAGTTGACGGCGAGGGCCACGCCCGTACCGACCTTGAAGGTGAGCGACTTGCCGTTCAGAGCGCCCGGGCCAGAGCCGGCCGCGGTCGTTCCGGCCGCCAGGCCGAGCTTGCTGATGCCCGTGCCGCCCAGAGCAAGAGCCGTGGTCTTATCGCCTGCCGTCACCGTCACCTTGAAATCCGCTCCGATCGCCGCCGTGGCGCCGGATCCGGCCGCTGTCGCGATCTTGCCGAGCAGCACGCTGAGAGCGTCGCCGACATTGACCTGGTCGCCCGTGGCGCCCGACGCGACCGCGGTGATCGTCGTGCCGTTCACCGTGAAGGTGTCGCCGGCAGCAACGACGGTCGGAAGCGCGTTCAGCAGCGTCGCGCCCGTCGCGGTACCGACGGCCGCGCCCGTCGTCACGGCGGCGCTCGTTCCGCGAACGTCGGCCGCCGTCGCACCGGAGATGGCGCTCGAGGCCGTGCTGGCCTGCGAGGTGTAAGCGGAGGCCGAGGCCAGTGCCTGCTGGCCGGTCGACTTCAGCTGGTCGACAAGCTTCGTGATCGAGGTGATGCCGGCATTGGCGGCCTTGATCGTTTGGATGCCGTTCGACACCGAGTCGAGGAGGCCGGAGACGGCCTTGGCTCGGCTGTTCAGCGAGGAGGCGGTGAAGAACGACGTGGCGTTGTCGAGCGCCGAATTCACCTTCTTGCCGGTCGACAGAATGTTCTGCGACTTGTTGGCTTCAGAAGAGATCGTCTGCAGCGCGAGCAGATTCGACTTCACGGCGCTGGAAATGGTCACTGACATCTTGGAACCCTTCTGGTTCTGCCTTCTGGCGATCCACCCGTCCTAGGTGAACGATCACAAACTGCCCGCCTAAAGCTAAGTCTCGGTAAACAGGTTGAACCATATTTTTCTTGGTTAACGGCGGGTCAAACCGCACCCGCGCCCCTCTTTCGATGCGTCGTCGAGATCCGGGTTCAGAGCCGGTTGGAATAGAAGAGCGGCCGGGCAGCCGCGGCAGCCTGATGGCCGGGCCCATAGCCCCGCGGCCGGGATTGCCGCGCGACCTCCTCCGACACGCTCCGCACGAGACCCTCGGAGACCGCCTTGGCGGTCGCGACCACGGTCTGGTTCCGCTCGACGGCAGCCCTGAGGTCGTTCTGCGACCCCTGCAGCCGGAGGATAGCCTGGGGCGCAAAGCGGGCGAGCGCCACGGCATTCCCCTTGGCGTGTTCGAGACCGAGCAGGTAGCCGGCCGCGAGCTGCGACTTGCGTTCCTCGCGCGACAGACCTTCGCGGATCCGTCCGGCGGCCAGATGGGTCGTCTCCTCGTCGAGGACGCGCTCGAGCTCGGCCATGGTGCCGGCGAAGGCCGCGATGAAGCTCTCGGCATCGTCCCGCCCGGCGACCGCCGTGCGGGAGCGGTTGGGTTCAGCCAGCATGGGACGCGCCTTCCTGGAGCCGGAGCATCTGGCGATAGACTCCGTCGGCGATGCCGAGCCCGCCGGATTTGACGATCTGGCCGGCATATTCCTTCGACAGCATCGACCGGTAGACGGAGCCGCCCGTCCCGGCCTCGCCGAGTGGACCCTCCTGGCCCCCGGAGGCCGTCAGGCGGTCGAGCGTCTGCTCGAGGAAGACGCTCTCGAATTCCTGGGCGGTCTTCTTCAGCTTGTCCTTGCCGGCGGCCGCCGGCGAAGCCGCCTTGCCGATCGCGTCGACGACGCCGCCGACGAGATCGGCCGCGGCCGACAATCCCATGAGGGCCAGGGGAGCCACCATCACATCACCTCGATTTCGGCCTGGAGGGCGCCTGCGGACTTGATGGCCTGCAGGATGGAGATCAGGTCGCGCGGCCCGATGCCGAGCGCGTTAAGTCCGTCGACGAGTTCGCGCAGCGAGACGCCCTCGCGCACGATCGCGAGCTTGTTGCCGTCGCCGGTATCGACCTTGACCCGCGTCCGGGGCACGACCTGGGTCGTCCCCTGCGTGAAGGGCACGTTCGGCTGGCTCACCTCGGGCGCCTCCGAGATCGTGACGGTCAGGTTGCCCTGCGCCACCGCGACCTGGGAGACGCGCACGTCGCGGCCCATCACGATGATGCCCGAGCGCTCGTCGATCACGATCCGGGCCGTCTGGTCTGGCTCGACCCGGAGCTGCTCGATCTCGGTCAGGAGCTGGACCATGTTGCCCCGGTACTTGGCCGGGATCTGGATGTTGATGGTGGCGGGGTCGATCGGCTCGGCCGTGTCGGCGCCCAGGAAGTCGTTGATCGCGGCGGCGGCCCGTTTCGCGGTCGTGAGGTCGGGGTTGCGAAGGGCGAGCCTGAGGCCGCGCTGGGCGTTCAGCTTGAATTCGATCTCGCGCTCGATGAGCGCCCCGTTCGAGATGCGGCCGACGGTCGGCACGCCGCGCGTCACCTTGGCGGCCTCGCCCTCGGCCTGGAAGCCCGAGATCGCCACCGAGCCCTGGCCGACCGCATAGACCTCCCCGTCGGCGCCGAGGAGCGGCGTCACCAGCAGCGTCCCGCCCTGCAGCGATTTCGCGTCGCCGAGCGCGGAGACGGTGATGTCGAGCCGCGTGCCCTGCGAGCCGAAGGCGGGCAGGCTCGCCGTCACCATCACGGCCGCGACATTCGCGGTGCGAAGCGTGGCGCCGCGCGTGTTGACGCCGAGCCGTTCCAGCATCGCGGTGAGCGACTGCTTGGTGAAGGGCGCGTTGTTCAGCGTGTCGCCGGTGCCGTTCAGGCCGACGACGAGCCCGTAGCCGACGAGGTTGTTCTGCCGCACGCCCTCGATCGTCGCCAGGTCCTTGATCCGGGACAGGGCGCAAGCCGGCACGGCCGCCACGCAGAGGAGGAAGAGTGCGGCCAGGGCGCGGCAGAGACGTGGGGTGAAACGATGCATCGTGGGTCCGGTCGCGGGACGGTCACCGGCTGCTTCGCGAGCGGCATGCCAGGGTCGTGGCGGCCTAAGTGACTGTTTTCGTTGGTGGCCACCTCCCGCATGGTCGCCTCGCCCAGGCATTTCGCGCCGCCGGCCGGCAGAACCTGCCGGGCTGTTCAGAAAGCCTTAACCATGCGGGCCCGATGGCTGGAGCCAGGCCGGGGGCAAGATCATGCGGATCGATCCGAGATGGGCCGGGCCGGCTTCGGCCGGTGCGGCGAAAGCAGGCCAGAGCACGGGCCGCCCGACATTCCGGGTGGCGTCCGAGGGGAGTGGCGGCGCGACGCAGGCCCGCGCGGCCGCGCCGCTCGCCACGCTCGACGCCATCCTGATGCTGCAGGGCGGAGACGATTCCCGCGAACGGCGCAGGCGCTCGGCCCGACGGGGCCAGGACCTGCTCGCGGGGCTCGACGGGCTCAAGGCCGCGCTCCTGTCCGGCACCGTCCCGATCGCGGCGCTTCGGACACTGTCCTCGCGGGTTGCCGCGGCCGCAGCCGACAGCGGCGATCCCGGCCTCGACGAGGTGGTCGCCGCGATCGAGCTTCGGGCCAAGGTCGAACTCGCGAAGCTCGGCATGGTCTGAGGCGACAGGGCTCTTCCGACGCGACGAGGCCCGCCTCTCAGCCTTGCACCCGGCCGCGCCCACATGCTACGGCACCCGCGCCCTGCTGGCGGCGCCATAGCCGACGCGGGCGTCCAACCCCGACACGATTGGGCTCGGATTTCGCCGACCATGCGCGGTGCGAGCCGCGAGAGCGACGAGAGACAGGTGGCTGGCAAACAGGCAAGCGAAGGTCCGGGCGTCTCCGGCGTGGCTGGACGTTACGGGTCGGCTCTGTTCGAACTCGCCCGGGACGAAGGTCGAATCGACGAGGTCGCCCGCGATCTCGACAGCTTCCAGCGGATGCTCGACGACAGTGCGGATCTCCGCCGCCTGATCAGGAGCCCGGTCTTCTCGGCGGAGGACCAGACCCGTGCGATCGAGGCCGTGCTCGGCCAGGCCGGGATCGGCGGCTATGCCGCGAACCTGATCCGGGTCGTCGCCGCCAAGCGCCGGCTCTTCGTCCTGCCCGACATGATCCGCGCCTACCGGGCGCTCGTCGCCAAATCGAAGGGCATCGTGGCGGCCGAGGTCCGGCTCGCCGAGGAGCCTTCCCCCCGGATCATGGACGACATCAAGTCGGCCCTCCGTGACATGGCCGGATCCGACGTCGACGTCGACGTGAAGATCGACCCGTCCCTGATCGGCGGACTCGTCGTCAAGGTCGGATCCCGCATGGTCGACGCCTCGCTGAAGACCAAGCTCAATTCCATACGCATTGCGATGAAAGAGGCCCGGTGATGGATATCCGCGCCGCCGAAATCTCGGCGATCCTGAAAGACCAGATCAAGAATTTCGGCGAGGAAGCCGAAGTCACGGAGGTGGGCCAGGTCCTCTCCGTCGGCGACGGCATCGCGCGCTGCTACGGCCTCGACAATGTCCAGGCCGGCGAGATGGTGCAGTTCGAATCCGGCGTGCAGGGCATGGCCCTGAACCTCGAGACCGACAATGTCGGGGTCGTCGTGTTCGGCTCTGACCGCGAAATCGGCGAAGGCCAGACGGTCAAGCGGACCGGCAACATCGTCGAGGTCCCGGTCGGCAAGGGCCTGCTCGGCCGCGTGGTCGACGCCCTCGGCCAGCCGATCGACGGCAAGGGGCCGATCCAATCGACGGAACGGCGCCGCGTCGACGTGAAGGCGCCCGGCATCATCCCCCGCAAGTCGGTGCACGAGCCGATGGCGACCGGCCTCAAGGCGGTCGACGCCCTGATCCCGATCGGCCGAGGCCAGCGCGAGCTCATCATCGGCGACCGCCAGACCGGCAAGTCGGCGATCGTGCTCGACACCATCCTGAACCAGCGCCCCCTGAACCAGGGCAATGACGAGTCGCAGAAGCTCTATTGCGTCTATGTCGCGATCGGCCAGAAGCGCTCGACCGTCGCCCAGTTCGTGAAGACGCTTGAGGAGCATGGCGCGCTCGAATACTCGATCATCGTCGCGGCGACCGCCTCCGACCCGGCGCCGATGCAGTATCTCGCGCCCTTCGCCGGCTGCGCGATGGGCGAGTATTTCCGCGACAACGGCATGCATGCCGTGATCACCTATGACGACCTGTCGAAACAGGCCGTCGCCTATCGGCAGATGTCGCTTCTGCTGCGCCGCCCGCCGGGCCGCGAGGCCTATCCGGGCGACGTGTTCTACCTCCATTCGCGGCTGCTCGAACGGGCGGCCAAGATGTCGGACGCGATGGGATCTGGTTCGCTCACGGCGCTGCCGATCATCGAGACCCAGGCGAACGACGTCTCGGCCTATATCCCGACGAACGTGATCTCGATCACGGACGGGCAGATCTTCCTCGAGACGGACCTCTTCTACCAGGGCATCCGGCCGGCCGTGAATGTCGGCCTCTCGGTGTCGCGCGTCGGCTCCGCTGCCCAGACGAAGGCGATGAAGAAGGTCGCCGGCAAGATCAAGGGCGAGCTCGCGCAGTACCGTGAGATGGCGGCCTTCGCGCAGTTCCGCTCCGACCTGGACGCCACGACGCAGAAGCTGCTGAACCGCGGGGCGCGCCTGACGGAGCTGCTCAAGCAGCCGCAATTCTCGCCGCTGAAGATGGAAGAGCAGGTCGTGGTGATCTGGGCCGGCACCAACGGCTTCCTCGATCCGCTTCCCGTCAACAAGGTGCGGGCCTTCGAGGACGGAATCCTGTCCCTGATGCGCGGCAAGCATGCCGACGTCCTCGACGCGATCCGGTCCTCCAAGGACCTGTCGGGCGACACTGAGGCGAAACTCCGCAGCGCCGTCGAAGGCTTCGCGAAGTCCTTCGCCTAGACATTTCGACCGTCATGGCCGAGCTCGTCCCGGCCACCCCGATCGACAGGACTCGCGCACGAAGCGGGGTGCCCGGGAGGAGCCCGGGCATGACAGCAGGTAGGGCTAAAGCCACAATCCGATGCCTTCGCTGAAAGACCTCCGCAACCGCATCGCCTCCGTGAAGGCGACCCAGAAGATCACCAAGGCCATGCAGATGGTCGCGGCCGCGAAGCTGCGCCGGGCGCAGATGGCCGCGGAAGCGGCTCGGCCCTTCGCCGAGCGGATGGCGACCGTGATGACGAACCTGTCGGGCGGCGTCACCATCGGGCCGGAAAGTCCGCACCTTCTCGCCGGCACCGGCCAGGACCAGACGCATCTCCTCGTCGTCTGCACGGCCGAGCGCGGCCTGTGCGGCGCCTTCAACTCCTCGATCGCCCGCCTCGCCCGGGATCACGCGCTCCGGCTGATGGGCCAGGGCAAGACGGTCAAGATCCTCTGCGTCGGCAAGAAGGGATACGACATCCTGCGCCGGCAATTCGGACAGCAGATCATCGACCTCGTCGACCTCCGCGCCGTGAAGCAGATCGGCTACGGCGAGGCCGAGATGGTGTCCGGCAAGGTGCTGCAGCTCTTCGAGGCCGGCGAGTTCGACGTCGCGACCCTGTTCTATTCCCGCTTCCGCTCGGTCATCCAGCAGATCCCGACGGCCCAGCAGATCATCCCGCTCGAGATCGGCACGGGCACGGCCGACCTCGTCGCGAACGAGGCCGTCTATGAATACGAGCCCGACGAGGGCGAAATCCTGGCGAATCTCCTGCCTCGCAACGTCGCCGTGCAGGTCTTCCGCGCCCTCCTCGAGAACGCGGCCTCCGAACAGGGCGCCCGCATGAGCGCCATGGACAACGCCACCCGCAACGCGGGCGACATGATCAAGAAGCAGACGCAGATCTACAACCGCTCGCGTCAGGCCATGATCACGAAGGAGCTGATCGAGATCATCTCGGGCGCCGAGGCGTTGTGACGACGACCGGACGCCATGCTAGGGTCGACCATATCAGTAAGCCGGAGCACGGTGATGGCGGCTGAGGCATCTCGGAGTCACGTCGGCGATCTCGACGTGGTGGGTACCTTCCACTATTTCGGCGAGCACGGGCCGGCCTACGAGGTGCTTGGCGTTCAGGACCGGGAATTCGTCGAGATCAGGGTCGTCGAAACCGGCGAAACCCTCAGCTATCCCATCGCGAATGTCAGGGCCGATCCGGAGGCCTGATGTTCGCGATCAGCTTCGATCTCGTCGTCCGGAAAATTTCCGCACTGCATCCGAAGGGCATTCCGCAAGCCTATTCAGAGATCGCCGCAACTCTGGGGCAGTATGGATTTCAACGTGTGCAGGGAAGCGTTTATCTAACTGATCAGGAAGACTTGGCAAACCTCGTTAGAGTCATGAACGCGCTACGATCGTTGGCTTGGTTTCCCGCGTGTGTTCGCGACATCCGCGCCTTCCGCGTCGAACAATGGTCGGACTTCACGTCCCTGATCAAGGAATAGCAAACGAGGCGCCAGCCTCACACATTCGGCGCGAGAGCGCCCCACCGAAGGAAAGATCACGATGTCAGCCGCACTCGCCATGCCCGAACAAGCCGCGCCGACCGGCCGCATCACCCAGGTGATCGGCGCCGTCGTCGACGTGCAGTTCGAGGGCCACCTGCCCGAGATCCTGAACGCGCTGGAAACCACCAACAACGGCAACCGGCTCGTGCTCGAGGTGGCCCAGCAGCTCGGCGAGAACACCGTGCGGTGCATCGCGATGGACACCTCCGAGGGCCTCGTGCGCGGGCAGTCGGTCACCGATACCGGCACCGCCATCATGGTGCCGGTCGGACCCGGCACGCTCGGCCGCATCATGAACGTCATCGGCGAGCCGGTCGACGAAGCGGGCCCGATCTCCTTCGAGACGACCCGGGCCATCCACCAGGAGGCACCGACCTATGCCGACCAGGCGACCGAGGCGCAGATCCTCGTCACCGGCATCAAGGTCGTCGACCTCCTCGCCCCCTACGCCAAGGGCGGCAAGATCGGCCTCTTCGGCGGTGCCGGCGTCGGCAAGACCGTGCTGATCATGGAATTGATCAACAACATCGCGAAGGCCCATGGCGGCTATTCGGTCTTCGCAGGCGTCGGCGAGCGCACCCGCGAGGGCAACGACCTCTATCACGAGATGATCGAATCCGGCGTGAACAAGCTCGGCGGCGGCGAGGGCTCGAAATGCGCCCTCGTCTACGGCCAGATGAACGAGCCCCCGGGCGCCCGCGCCCGCGTCGCGCTCACCGGCCTGACCGTCGCCGAGAATTTCCGCGACGAAGGCCAGGACGTGCTCTTCTTCGTCGACAACATCTTCCGCTTCACGCAGGCCGGCTCCGAGATGTCGGCGCTCCTCGGCCGCATCCCGTCCGCGGTCGGCTACCAGCCGACGCTCGCGACCGACATGGGCAACCTGCAGGAGCGCATCACCACGACGAACAAGGGTTCGATCACCTCCGTGCAGGCGATCTACGTGCCGGCCGACGACCTGACCGACCCGGCGCCCGCCGCCTCCTTCGCCCATCTCGACGCGACGAGCGTGCTGTCGCGCTCCATCGCCGAGAAGGGCATCTACCCGGCGGTCGATCCGCTCGACTCGACCTCCCGCATGCTCTCGGCCGCGATCGTCGGCGAGGAGCATTACAACATCGCCCGCCAAGTGCAGCAGACGCTGCAGCGCTACAAGGCGCTCCAGGACATCATCGCGATCCTCGGGATGGACGAGCTCTCGGAAGAGGACAAGCTGTCGGTCGCCCGCGCCCGCAAGATCGAGCGCTTCCTGTCGCAGCCCTTCTTCGTGGCCGAGGTCTTCACCGGCTCGCCCGGCAAGCTCGTCGCGCTCGAGGACACGATCAAGGGCTTCAAGGGCCTGGTCGAAGGCAAGTACGACCACCTCCCGGAGGCCGCCTTCTACATGGTCGGCACCATCGAAGAGGCCGTCGAGAAGGCCCAGCGCCTGGCGGCCGAAGCTTGAGCATGAACCCGAAAGTTCTGTTCCTGGTCGCCGGCCTCGTGGTCGGCGCCCTCCTGGGCTATTTCACCAGACCCGACTCGGCCGAGCTGAAGCTCGGTCCGGTCTCGATCGAGGTGCAATCCGGCCGGCCGGCAGCGCCTGGTAGCGGCGGTCAAATCACCACCGGCCAGTGGCAGCATATCGGCGCCTTCGCGCTCGGGGGCGCGGTCCTCGGACTGCTCGGCGGCTTCGTCGTCGACCGCCGCCGCATCTAGGAAACCACGATGGCCACACTCCATTTCGAACTCGTCGCCCCCGAGCGCGTCCTCTTCTCCGGCGAGGTCGAGGCCGTGATGCTGCCCGGCATCGAGGGCGACATGACCGTGCTGCCCGGCCATGCTCCGGTGATGTCGACCCTGCGGGCCGGCTTCGTGGTGATGACCCGGCACACGAACGAGGGCTCCCGCATCCTGGTCCGCGGCGGCTTCGCCGAGATCAACGCGGCCGGGGTCACGGTGCTCGCCGAGCGGGCGACCCCGCTCGAGGAACTGACGACCGACTCGATCGACCGCGAGATCATGGAGGCCGAGACGGTGCGGGACGGTTCGGCCGATTCCGCTGCCAGGGACGCCGCGAACACGGTGATCGAGCAACTGCGGGAAGCCCGCGAAGCCCTGAAGCTCTGAGGCCTGGCCTGGTGTGGGCGGCGATTCCCGCCCGCTCATCCTGACGCTCACGCTCGACGGCGCGAGCTTCGGCCAGCTCGATGAGCTACGCCGCCGGCATTTTCCCGCCGAGCGCAATCAGGTCCCGGCCCATCTGACGCTGTTCCACGCGCTGCCGGGCGCGGAGCGGGTCCGGATCGTCCGGGAACTCGGCGTCATCTGCCAGCGCCAGCGCCGCTTCCCGCTCCAGGCGACCGGCCCGAGGTCGCTCGGCCGGGGTGTCGCCATCTCTTTCGCCTCGCCCGAACTCGTCGCCCTGCGCCAATCGCTCGCGCGCGAATGGGCGGACTTGTTGACGCCGCAGGATTCGGCCCGCATCGCCCCTCACGTCACGGTCCAGAACAAGGTCGCGCCGGATGCGGCGCGCCGTCTCCTGCGCGAACTCGAGGCCGAGTTCCGGCCCTTCGTCGCCCAGGCCGAAGGCGTGACCCTGTGGCGCTATCTCGACGGCCCCTGGGATCTCGACCGGCGCTTCCGCTTCGGAGGCTGACCCCGGATCAATGTGTCTTTCGGCCGAAGATCCAAAAGCCGTGCACGCCGCCATGATCCGTATGACGCAGGAACACGTCCCGGATGCCGGCACGGGCGAAGATCATCAGCAGGCGATTGAGGTCGTAATCGTACATCGACATCTCGCCGACCGCGTAATCGTTGGATTCCAGGGTCGTCAGGGTCTCTCCGTCGAAGCGCCACGCCCGCAGGTCGCGTATCAGGGTGTTCCGGTCCCGGAGGTCGTGCGCGAACGTGAATTGCAGGCTGACGAGCCCGGCCGGCCGTAGCCGATCGAGCAGGCCCGCGACGATCCCGTATCCGATGCGGGGCAGGATATGCTGGAAGACGATGTAGCTGTTGATCCAGTCGACCATCACGCCGGGAGCGAGCTCCTCGGAAAAGCTCACATTGCCCAAGCCTCTCGCTTGCGCCTGCCGTCCGGCCTCGCTCCTCATGCCCTCGGAGATGTCGATCCCATGAGCCGTCTCGCACAGGGCGGCCATGGGAAAGGTCAGCCGCCCGAGACCCGATCCGAAATCGGCGCCGATCTGCGGCGCGACGGGACCGAAATGCTGCTGCAGCGTCTCCACCACCCAGGCCATCTCCTGGCGCCCCTGTGCATAGAAGCGCTCCTTCGCCTCCGCGGTGAGGTTGGCCTTCAGGAATTCGGGGGCGGACAGGACGCCCCACCAGGGTTCCTCCTGCCCGAGCCGCTTCCAGTCTTCCGCCGTGTCACGGGGCATCTTGCATTCCGGGGTTATGACGACCTTGCGACACATGACTTGCCACGATCGGCGCCCTTTAGGCGAGAGCGACCGGGCCGCGGCGAAGTTCGACGACGACACGCGCGGCACTCGCGATCCGTCTCCGCGAGCCCCGTCGCGCCGTTTTCGGATGGACAGACGGTCCGCCGACGACGATGATGCGGCCGCTCGCGGGTGTAGCTCAATGGTAGAGCAGCAGCTTCCCAAGCTGACGACGAGGGTTCGATTCCCTTCACCCGCTCCAGTCCCTCCGACCCCATCCGGAGCCGGCTGACCCGGGTCACCCTCGCCTATCGTCCAAGTTGACTTGTCTCTCGGCGGCATGTTGCATTGCGCCTGCACCCGGGCAGACGTGCAGGGTCGCGGACACAGCCGGAATTAGGTGGGTATGGCGGACGACATCATCCTGTCGACGGAAGGCTTGGGCAAGGACTTCAAGGGCTTTACGGCCGTGGGCAATGTCGAGCTCAAGGTGAAAAGGGGCTCGATCCACGCGCTGATCGGTCCGAACGGCGCCGGAAAGACCACCTGCTTCAATCTTCTGACCAAGTTCCTGCAGCCGAGCCGCGGCTCCATCGTCTATAATGGCCGCGACATCACGAGCATGAAGCCGGCCGACGTCGCGCGGCTCGGGCTGGTGCGCTCCTTCCAGATCTCCGCCGTCTTCGGTCACATGACGGTGCTGGAGAATGTCCGCATCGCGCTGCACAGGCGGCTGCGGGGCGACGGCTTCGATTTCTGGCGCTCCGAGACGGTGCTGGACAGCCTGAACGACGAGGCCATGGCGCTGCTCGAGGCCGTGGGGCTCACCGGCTTCTCCGAATCGCTCGCGGTCGAGCTCTCCTATGGCCGCAAGCGGGCGCTCGAGATCGCGACGACGCTCGCACTCGAGCCGGAAATGCTGCTGCTCGACGAACCGATGGCCGGCATGGCCCACGAGGATGTCGACCGCACCTCCGCCCTGATCCGAAGGGTCGCGGCGAGCCGCACCGTCCTCATGGTCGAGCACAACCTCTCGGTCGTCGCCTCCCTCTCCGACCGGATCACCGTCCTGGCCCGCGGCAACGTTCTGGCCGAGGGAGACTACGCGACCGTATCCAAGGATTCCCGGGTCATCGAAGCCTATATCGGGGCCGGACATGCGTGAGGCGGCCGTGACCCTCGCCCCTCGGCCGGCATCCTCCGCCGCTCCGCTCCTCGCGATCCGCGACCTCGAAGCCTGGTACGGCGAGAGCCACGTCCTGCATGGCGTCGCCTTCGACGTCGGCGAGGGCGAGGTCGTGACCCTGCTCGGCCGGAACGGGGCCGGAAAGACAACGACGCTGAAGTCGATCATCGGCATCATGGGGCGGCGCAAGGGCTCGGTCACCTTCGCCGGAACCGAGACCATCGGCATGCCCTCGCGCCAGATCGCCCGGCTCGGCATCGGCTACGTGCCCGAGGAGCGCGGCATCTTCGCGAGCCTGTCGGTCTTCGAGAACCTGACGCTGCCGCCGCAGATCAAGCCCGGCGGCATGACGACGGAGCAGATCTACGAGATCTTCCCCAACTTGAAGGAGCGCTCCGGGAGCCAGGGCACGAAGCTCTCCGGCGGCGAGCAGCAGATGCTGGCGATCGGCCGCATCCTCCGGACCGGCGCCAAGCTCCTCCTCCTCGACGAGCCGACCGAGGGCCTGGCCCCGGTCATCGTCCAGCAGATCGGCCGCACCATCCAGCGCCTCAAGGGCGAGGGCTTCACGATCATCCTCGTCGAGCAGAATTTCCGCTTCGCCCAGACCGTCGCCGACCGGCATTACGTCATCGAGCAGGGCCGGGTCGTCGACATGATCCCGAACGCGGAACTCGACGCCAATATCGACAAGCTGCACACCTATCTCGGCGTCTAGACCGAGAACACAGGAGAGGGAACGGACATGACATTGAGGATATTTCTGCTGGCCGCGACAGCTCTCGCGGCGGTTTCCGGAGGCGCCCAGGCGCAGGTTTCGGTCAAGTTCGGCGTCATGAACGACCGATCGGGGGTGTATTCGGATATCGGCGGCGAAGGCTCCGTCGTCGCCGCCAAGATGGCCGTCGAGGATTTCAAGGCGGCCGAGAAGGGCATCAAGGCCGAAGTGATTTCGGCGGACCACCAGAACAAGCCCGATGTCGGCTCCGGCATCGCACGGCAATGGTACGATCAGGACAGCGTCGACGTCATCCTGGACGTGCCGACCTCTTCGGTCGCGCTCGCCATCAACCAGATCACGCGCGAGAAGAACAAGATCTTCCTGAATTCGGGCGCGGCGACCTCCGATCTGACCGGGCCGGCCTGCTCTCCGAACACGATCCACTGGGCGTATGACACGGTCCAGCTCGCCAACGTGACCGGCGGCGCGATGGTGAAGCAGGGCGGCGACACCTGGTATTTCCTCACCGCCGACTACGCCTTCGGCCACGCTCTCGAGCGCGACACCCGGGCCGTGGTCGAGAAAAATGGCGGCAAGGTCGTGGGCGCCGTCCGAACGCCGTTCCCGTCGAACGACTTCTCCTCCTTCCTGCTCCAGGCCCAGGCCTCCAAGGCGAAGGTCGTCGGTCTCGCCAATGCCGGCGGCGATACCGTCAACTCGATCAAACAGGCCTCCGAGTTCGGGCTCGTGCAGGGCGGGCAGAAGCTCGCGGGGCTCCTCATGTTCATCAACGACGTGAAGGCGCTGGGGCTGAAGACGGCGCAGGGGCTCGTCCTCAGCGAGACCTTCTACTGGGACGAGAACGAGGCCACGCGGGAATGGTCGAAGCGCTTCCTTCAGCGCGCGGGCCGGATGGCGAACATGACCAATGCCGGCGTGTATTCGAGCGTTCTCCATTACCTGAAGGCGGTCGAGGCCGAGAAGAGCAAGGATGCCGCGAAGGTGATGGCCCGCATGAAGGCCACGCCGACCGACGATGTCCTCTTCGGAAAGGGATCCGTCCGGCAGGACGGCCGCAAGATCCACGACGCCTTCCTGCTCGAGGTCAAGAAGCCGGAGGAATCGAAGAGCGAATGGGACCTCTTCAAGATCCTGGCCAAGGTTCCGGCCGATCAGGTCTGGCGCCGGCTCGAAGACGGCAAATGCCCGCTGGTCGGCAAGTCCTGACCTGACCCGCTGCGAGGCCGGCGATGTCGCCCGCCTCGCAGCGACATGCAGATCCTCAACGCGAGACACGCATCATGAAGAGAACAGCTTCCATCCTCGCCGGTGTCGCGCTTGCCGCGCTGACGGCGGGAAGCGCCGCAGCACAGGTCTCGGTCAAGCTCGGCGTCCTGAACGACATGTCGAGCCTCTACGCCGACATCTCGGGTCCGGGCTCCGTCGTCGCGGCCAGGATGGCGGTCGAGGATTTCAAGGCCGATGCCAAGGGCATCAAGGTCGAGATCGTCGCCTCCGACCACCAGAACAAGCCGGACATCGGCTCGACCATCGCCCGGCAATGGTACGACCGCGAGGGGGTCGACATGATCCTCGACGTGACGACCTCCTCGGTCGCGCTCGCCGTCAGTGAGGTGACTCGGGAGAAGAACAAGATCTTCATGATCTCGGGCGGCGGTACGTCCGACCTCACCGGCACGAAATGCACGCCGAACAACGTCCATTGGACCTACGACACCTGGGCGCTCGCGAACGGCACCGGGAGCGCGATGACCAAGAAGGGTGCGGATAGCTGGTATTTCCTGACCGCGGACTACGCCTTCGGCGCCGCGCTCGAGCGAGACACGACGGAGGCCGTCAAGAAGGCCGGCGGAAAGGTGCTGGGCGGCGTCAAACACCCGCTGAACAGTCCGGACTTCTCGTCCTTCCTGCTCCAGGCCCAGGGTTCGAAGGCGAAGGTGATCGCGATGGCCAATGCCGGCGGCGACACGATCAACACGATCAAGCAGGCGTCAGAGTTCGGCATCACGCAGAGCGGCCAGGCGCTGGCCGGGCTCCTGCTCTTCTCGTCGGACGTGAAGGCGCTCGGCCTGCAGGCGGCGCAGGGCATCGTGCTGACCGAAGCCTTCTATTGGGACCAGACGGAGGCGACCCGCGAATTCTCGAAGCGCTTCTCGGCCAAGTTCGACGGCAAGATGCCGACGAGCGCCCAGGCCGGCGTCTATTCGAGCGTCCTGCATTACCTGAAGGCGGTCGAGGCGCTGAAGGCCAAGGACACCGACAAGGTGATGGCCAAGATGAAGGACATGCCGATCGACGACGCGCTCTTCGGCAAGGGCTCGATCCGGGCCGATGGCCGCGCGATCCATCCCATGTATCTCTACGAGGTGAAGAAGCCGTCGGAATCCAAGGGACCGTGGGACATGTACAAGGTTCAGGCCACGATCCCGACCGAGGAGGCATTTCGGCCTCTGAATGCGGGCGGGTGCCCTCTCGTCGGCAAGAGCTGAGCCGCGGGGCCGGGATCTTCCCGGCCTCCGTTCCGGCAGAGGCCGAGCGCACGCCACCGAAACGGTGTCTGCGGATCCCAAAGCCACATCTCCCGCCGCGTCCGGCGTGGCGAGGGATGACAAGGACGCTTAAACCTGCATGGCTGCCCGATAGCCCACGCCGGCCCGAGCGGCTGGACGCCGCCCGCTACGGACCCACGACGACCGCGCCCCGCGAAGCATTCGCCATGAGCCTTCCCGCATGACCCTCCTGGGCTTCACTCTCTCCTTCGGCTGGATGAGCCAGCCGGTTCTGGGCCTGATCAACGGCGCCTTCTACGCCGTGCTGAGTCTCGGGCTCGCGATCATCTTCGGCCTCCTGAACATCATCAATTTCAGCCACGGCGCCCAGTATATGATGGGCGCCTTCGTGGCCTGGATGCTGCTGAACTACGCCGGCATGAACTATTGGTGGGCGCTCGTCTGCGCGCCGATCATCGTCGGCGCCTTCGGCATCGTCCTCGACCGGAACTTCATCAAGCCGATGAACGACAACAACCGGCCCAGAAGCCTCGTGATGCTCGGGTCGGCCGGCCTGTTCATGCTGATCGTGACCTACCTGTTCACCTCGAATGCCGGCCCGGCCCTCGTGTCCGATACCGGGATGAACGCGACCATCGTCTTCGCGCTCGCGGCCGGCTTCGGTATCGTCGTCGCGACGCTCTGGGACCGGTTCGGTCCGCCCTTCCGGGTGCTCAGCGGGGAGCATGCCGACCACCTCTTCGGCCTCCTCCTCACCTTCGGCCTCGCCCTCATCATCCAGGGGCTGTTCCGCAACCAATACGGGGTCTCCGGCCTCCCCTACGCCATCCCGCCCCAGCTCACCGGGGCCCAGAATCTCGGCTTCATGTACATGCCGAATTATCGCGGCTGGGTGGTCATCGCCTCGCTCGTCCTCTGCCTCGCCACCTGGTTCGTCATCGAGAAGACGAAGCTCGGCGCCTATCTGCGGGCCGC
>NZ_CAXTAZ010000011.1:0-101707 GCF_964242715.1 uncultured Enterovirga sp. | reverse complement strand
TCCGCAAGGACCCCGCCGTCCACGCTTCTCTTTCCATATTCACTTGTCAAAGAGCGGTATCGAGACTAAACACGATTCCGCAGGCGACAAATTCACCCGACCCAGCCGAAGCCGGGTAAGTGAACCCGTTGATCCGAGGAAGCGTTTGGCGGCCCGCCGTTGCCGGCCGCCGTCGATGGACGTGGTTCTAGACGCGCCCCCCGGGGCTGTCAACACGGTTGACGAATTTTTTGCGACGATTGCGCAACGAACCGGCGTCGGCCCCGGGTCTCCGTCGCGGCCGTTTCGGACGAGGCGCGGCCACGCTCCGGCCACAGACGGGCTGCCATAAGGGCCTGTCGAAGCGGCGGCGCCGTCGTGTTGAACAAAGGCTTGGGCCCGGTCATGGTCACCGCCGCGCGGAAGCGATTCCCTCTTTGACGTTCCACTCCACACCCTACCGCGTCGCCTTCGCCGGGCCAGGCGTGCGGCCGGACAGACCGGCCCGGTCCGCCCGGACGGCGTCGCCGTACCGGTCTCCGAGCTGGAATTTCGGCAACGATCCGCCCCTCGACATAGAGGCCCCGACCCATTCGGCGAGCCGGCATGCCCTGAGCTTCCGCTGGCTCGGCGCCAGCGTCCTGACGGCTCTCGCCGGCACCGTCCTGATCGGCTCGGCCATCTACGTCTCCTCGCAAGGAGAGATGACCTTCGCGGAACTCGCCGAGCCGGCCCCGGCCGGGTCCGGCCGAACCGATGCCGGCCCGGGCGGCGGCCTCCGTAAGAGCGATAAGCTAGTGCGGGCGGAAACGGTCGCGTCGGCGAAGCAGGTCTACCGCGCCCCGATGACGCTCCGGGCCGGCGACCGCGAGGTGATCAAAGTCCGGACGTTCACCCGGATCTCCACCGCCCTTTCGCTGACGAGCGGCGTCTATGCGACCAACATCCCGGCCTTCAACCCGATGCGGTTCTTCGCATCCGCCGAGGCGGAGCGGGCGGTCGAGGCCATTCCGGAATCCGGGGATGCGGACGTCTCCGTGGTCAAGACGGACCTGTCGACGCTGATGCTCGAGCCCGCGGGACCGAGCCTCTCGGACGAGAATGTGGCGATCCAGGTCGAAGCGGCGGCCCGGGCGGCGGCAGAGGCCGGGCGACGCGCCTCGGTTGCCGACGCTCTTCCGGCCATCCTGCCGCGCGCCTTCGGACCGCAGGGACCAGCGGCCGGAACCGCTCCGGGCCTCTTCCCGTCCGCGAGCGACACGACCTTCCGGTCGATCGAGGTCCGGGTCGTGCCCGAAAACGTCACGAGCCTGCCGAAATCGGCGGCTCGGGCGGGCGAACTCGCCTTCGACGACCGCACCGTCCCGATCCGGCGCGGCGAGGCGCTGGACGCCGCCTTGCGCGGCGCCGGTGCCAGTCCCGAGGAGGCCCGCCAGATCCTCGCCGCGCTGGGAGGCCGCGAGCGCAGTGTGGAAGGCATGCAGCTTCGTCTGCTGCTGGCACCGCCGCCCGCTCCGGGCCAGGCCCGGCCCGTGATGCGGGCCGTCCTCTATGGCGAGCGCGGGATCGACGCCATCGCGGCCATGAACGACCGTGGGGCTTTCGTCTCCGTGGCGCCGCCCCCGGTCGAATCGGCCCGCACTGACGGCAGGCCCGCGGGCACCGAGGACGAGGAGGAGGAAGCCGAAGGCACCGGCGCCCGCCTCTACGACAGTCTCTACGAGACGGCCCTGAAACACGACCTGCCGCGCCAGACCGTCGAGGAACTGGTCCGCATCTTCGGCTACGATGTCGACTTCCAGCGCCGCGTCGCTGTCGGCGATTCGTTCGAGATCTTCTATGCGACCGACGAGGAGGGCGGCACCGAGCGGCTCGAACTCCAATCCGCCGCCCTGACGATCGGAAACGACGTGCGCCGGATCTTCCGCTACCAGGCGGAGGACGGCACGATCGACTATCTCGACGAGGCCGGGCGCTCGTTGAAGAAGTTCCTGGTCCGCAAGCCGATCCTGGACGCGCGCATGAGCTCCGGCTTCGGCAATCGCTTCCATCCCCTCCTCGGCTACGGGAAGATGCATTCCGGCGTCGATTGGGCGTCGAAGATCGGCACGCCGATCCTGGCGGCCGGAAACGGGACGGTGACCAAGGCGTCCTGGGATTCCGGCGGCTACGGCCGCCGGATCGAGATCCAGCACACCAACGGCTATGTGACGACCTACAATCACCAATCCGCCTTCGCGCGCGGCATCGCGCCGGGCGTGCGGGTGCGGCAGGGCCAGGTCATCGGCTTCGTCGGCTCGACGGGACTCTCGACCGGCCCGCACCTCCATTACGAAGTGCTGGTCAACGGCCGTTTCGTCGATCCGATGAAGATCCGGGTCCCGCGCGGGCGCGAACTCGACGGCCGTGCCCTGGTGGATTTCGGACGCCAGCGCGACCAGATCGACTCGATCTCGAAAAGGGCCGGCGCCAACCAGCTCGCCTCGACCGATCCGCGCTAGGGCCGGCCTTCGAAGCCGAGCGCGCGCCTGATGTCGGCCGGGCTCGCTCCGGCGGCGCGGGCTTGGTCGAGCGAGGCGGAACCGAGGCTCTTCGACAGCTTGGCACCTCCTGTGTCGAGGACGAGGTCATGGTGGTGATAGAGCGGTGCCGGAAGGCTGAGCAGAGCCTGGAGCAGCGCGTGAAGGTCCGTCGCGGCTTCGAGGTCCCGGCCTCGCACGACATGGGTGATGCCCTGCAAGGCATCGTCCGTCACGACCGACAGGTGGTAGCTCGTCCCGACGTCGCGCCGGACGACGACCGGATCGCCCCAGAGGAGCGGGCGAGCTTCGCGCCAGCTGTCCTGCCCGTCCGCCGCGATCCGGGTCCAGCCGATCGGAGCGCCCTGAAGGCGCGCGAGCGCGGCCCGGGTGTCGAGACGCCAGACAGGAACGCGGTGCTCGGCCTCGCGGATCGCCCAGTCCGTGGTGATCGGACGCCGACAGGTGCCAGGGTAGAGCGGCGCTCCGTCGGGATCGCGCGGCGCCGGCTCGCCGGGGCGCGCTGCCTCGGCCGCACCTTGCACCTCGGACCGGGTGCAGAAGCACGGATAGACGAGACCCGCCTCGCACAACTGCCGGGAGGCACGAGCATAATCCTCGAGATGCTGCGATTGCCGCCGGACCGGCTCCTCCCAACGGAGGCCCAGCCAGGCGAGGTCCGCGATGATCGCGTCCACCAAATGCGGCTTCGACCGGACCGGGTCGATATCCTCGATGCGGAGCAGGAGCCGCCCGCCCGCCGCCTCTGCCATCCGCTCGTTCAGGAGCGCGGAATAGGCATGGCCGAGATGCAGCCGCCCGTTCGGGCTCGGAGCAAAACGGAAGCGCGGCCGTGTCACGGCAGCGACCGTGCCGAGCCGCCGCAAGAGGACAGCCGGTGGCTCGCCTGATCGATTCCGAGGACGCGCTCGCGGCGGGGCTGGCCGAGCTCGTGCGGCTGGATCCCGTGATGGCGGAGCTCGTCGCCAGAGGCATCCGGCCGCCGCTTCGAAAGCGTGAGCCGGGTTTCGCGGGCCTCGCGGCCATCGTCATGGGCCAGCAGCTTTCGACCGCGAGCGCCGCCGCGATCTACGGGCGGCTTGCCGCGAGCATCGATCCCCTGTCGCCCGACACCATCCTGGCGGCTTCCGACGAGGATCTCCGTCGACCGGGCCTCTCGGGCGCGAAGATCCGCACGCTTCGGGCGGTCGCGGCCGCGATCAAGGATGGCACGCTGCCACTCGACGGGCTCGCCGAGATGCCGGCGGAGCGGGCGCATGCCTGTCTGACGGCCGTCTCCGGCATCGGGCCCTGGACGGCGGACATCTATCTCATGTTCTGCCTCGGCCATCCCGATTCCTTTGCGGCCGGCGACCTCGCGCTGCAAGAGGCAGCCCGGCTCGCCTACGGGCTTCCGGCACGTCCGACCGCTCGGGATCTGGCCATTTTCGCCGAGCGATGGCGGCCATGGCGCACGGCCGCGGCAGGCATGCTCTGGGCCTATTACCGGCAGCGGACGTCACGCGAAGGCGTCCTCGCCGCGCCCCTTCCTGCGTGATAGCTGGGCCGACGGAGCCGGACAGCCGCGTTGCAACTCGACATCGAGACCCTCGCCTGCCGCCGTGCCGGCAGGCTTGTCTTCGCGGACGTGACCGCGTCCGTCCGACCGGGCGAGGCGCTTCTCGTCACCGGCCGGAACGGGGCCGGAAAGTCGACGCTGCTGGCCGCGCTCGCAGGTCTTCTCCGGCCCTCCGCCGGCACGATCTCGCTGTCGGGAACAGGCGAGCGGTCCCGGCGCGAATGCGTCCACCATCTCGGCCACCGCGACGGCCTGAAGGGATCGCTCACGGCCTCCGAAAATCTCGCCTTCGCGGCCGCCTGCCTCGGCTCGCCAGGGCTGCCGCCCGCGGAAGCGCTCGCAAGGGTCGGGCTCGCGCGGGCCGGCCACCTTCCCGTCGGCTACCTGTCGGCCGGGCAAAGGCGACGCGTGACGCTCGCCCGCCTGCTCGTCGCGAAACGGCCGCTCTGGCTGCTCGACGAGCCGACGACCGCGCTCGACCAGGACGGACAGGCGATGGTCCTGGCCCTGATGCGCGATCACCTGGCCGGAGGCGGCCTCCTGATCGCGGCGACCCACATGCCGCTCCCTCTCGAGGGAAGCCGCGAGCTGGTTCTCGGTCGGCCATCCGGACCGCGGGCCGAGTTCGGGATGGCGGCTCCCGTTTCGCCGGCCGGCGGGCCGGGCCCCTCCGCCGCTGCTGGCGAGCCAGGCTGGTGAGCCGCACCTTCCTGGCGCTCGTCCGGCGCGATCTCGCGCTCGCCGCCCGGGTGGGCGGATCGGGCGGGCTCGGGCTCGTCTTCTTCCTGATGGTCGTCGCGCTGATCCCCTTCGCGCTCGGCCCGGATCTCAATCTCCTGTCCCGGATCGGGCCGGCCATCCTGTGGATCGCCGCGATCCTGTCGACGCTGGTCGGGCTCGACCGGCTGTTCCAGGCCGACGAGGAGGACGGGTCGCTCGACCTCCTCAGGCTGTCGGAGAGCCCTATGGAGATGCTGGTCCTGGCCAAGGTCGCAGCGCATTGGCTGGTGACCGGCCTGCCGCTCGCCCTCGCCTCCCCGCTCTTCGGCCTCCTTCTCGCTATGAGCCCGGAGGCAATGCGGGCCTCCGCCCTGTCGCTCCTCGTCGGCACGCCGGCGCTGACCTTCCTGGGCGCCGTCGGGGCGGCGCTCACGGCGACGATGCGGCGAGGCGGCCTCATCCTGGCGATCCTCGTCATACCGCTGATGGTGCCGACCCTGATCTTCGGTGTCGCGGCCGCCGATCCGGCCGGAGAGGCCGCCCGCCCTGCCCTTCTCATCCTGGCGGCGCTCACCCTGTCGGCAGGCGTCGTCGGCACCCTCGCCTCCGCCATGGTGCTCCGCGCCGGGGAGTAGCGGGCGCGAACGCCGCATTGAAGCGGACCGGCCATGAGGTAGATTGGAACGGATGCTGACTGCGATCGCCAATCCGGGCGCCTTCATGCGCTGGTCCCGATACCTCGTCGTGCCGCTGGCCGTCGCGACCGCGACCCTCGGCGCGATCGGGCTCTATCTCGCCCTCGTCGTGGCCCCGCCCGACTACCAACAGGGCGAGACCGTCCGGATCATGTTCGTGCATGTGCCGGCAGCGTGGCTCGCCATGTTCTTCTACATGCTGATGGCGGCGTCGGCGCTCGGCAGCCTGATCTGGCGTCACCCGCTCTCCGACGTGTCGCAGAAGGCGGCGGCGCCGATCGGGGCCGCATTCGCGCTGGTTTGCCTTGTCACGGGCTCGCTCTGGGGCAAGCCGATGTGGGGCACCTATTGGGTCTGGGACGCGCGCCTGACCTCGATGCTGATCCTGTTCCTGATCTATTGCGGCATCCTGGCCCTCTGGCGGACGATCGAGGACCCCGCCCAGGGCGCGCGGGCGGTCTCCATCCTGACGCTCGTCGGAGCGATCAACATCCCGATCATCAAATTCTCGGTCGATTGGTGGTTCACGCTGCACCAGGGCGCGTCGGTCCTCAGGATGTCCGGCCCGGCGATCCATTCCTCGATCCTGCAGCCGCTCCTCGTCATGGCGGCGGCCTTCACCTGCCTCGGGGTCACGCTGCATCTCGCCGGGATGAGGACCGAGGTGCTGCGCCGCCGCGTGCGCCGCCTGACCCTGATCGAGGCGGAGCGGCTCGACGACAGCTCCGTCGGCACCCTGTCGCCGCATCCGGTCTCAGCCTGATGCCCGGCGCGGATTACGGGTTCTACATCTGGTCGGCATACGGCGTGACAGCGCTTGCCGTCGCCGCCCTCCTTGTCCGGGCCGTGTTCGACCATCGCGCCCAGCTTCGGGCGCTGGCGCGCCTCGAGAGCCCGGCCCGGGGCAAAGAGGAGACCCGGCATGGCTGATCCGGCCTCCCTGCCGGCGGGCGAGACGGGCGTTGCGAGCCGGCGGGCCTTTCGCCCGCTCGTCTTCCTGCCCCTTCTGACCTTCGCCGCGCTGGCAGCCCTCTTCGCGGTGCGGCTCTATTCGGGCGATCCGTCGCGCGTGCCCTCGGCCCTGATCGGGCGGCCGGTTCCGGCCTTCTCGCTGCCGCCGCTCGAAGGGGCACGGGTCGGCGGCGCGGCGCTGCCGGGCTTCTCGAATACCAATCTCGCGGCCGGCAAGGTCACGATCGTCAATGTCTGGGCATCCTGGTGCGCGCCCTGCCGGGTCGAGCATCCGGTCCTGATGGAACTCGCCAAGGATCCCTCGGTCCGGGTGGTCGGCTTCAACTACAAGGACCGCCCGGACGCGGCCCGACGCTTCCTCACCGCCCTCGGCAACCCCTTCTCCGCCCTCGGCACCGACGAGAGCGGCCGTGTCGCGATCGAATGGGGCGTCTACGGCGTGCCCGAGACCTTCGTGGTCGGGCCGGACGGGATCATCCGGCACAAGCATGTCGGCCCGCTCGCGCCCGAGGAATTGGCCGGTTTCATGGCCCGGGTGCGGGCCATCGGACGGCCCGGGGAAAAGACGCGATGACCCTGACGCTGCAGATCTTTTCGGACGTGATCTGTCCCTGGTGCTTCATCGGCAAGCGCCGGCTCGAGCGCGCCCTGGACGAGCTGGACCTCCGGGCCACCGCCGAGATTACCTGGCTGCCCTTCGAGTTGAACCCCGACATGCCGGAGGGCGGCATGGCGCGGGCGGATTACCGGGCCCGCAAATTCGGCCGCGAGCGGAGCGAGACGCTCGACCGGGAGATGACCGAACGCGGCCGCGACGAGGGCATCGCTTTCGCCTTCGACCGGGTCACCCGGACCCCGAGCACCCGGAAGGCGCACCGGCTGATCATGCAGGCGAACCGGGCTGGTCGCGGAGATGCCGTCAAGGAGGCACTTCTGGCGGCGTATTTCGAGCAGGCGCTCGATGTCGGCGACGACGACGTCCTCCTTGACCTCGCGACCCGCCACGGCCTCGAACGGGCCGACGCTGCCGCCGCGATCCGCGACCCGGCGCTCGACCGGGAGGTCGCCGCCCTCGAGCGCCGCGCCGCCGAGATCGGCGTTTCCGGCGTCCCCTTCTTCGTCCTGGACGGACGATCCGCCGTTCGGGCGCGCAGCCTTCGGCGCATTGGGTCGACCTGCTGCGCGAGCGCGCCGGCCTCCCGGATCACGCAGCAGCGCCGGCCTGAGCGACGCGGTCACCGGCGCGGCCGCTCGTCGCGGAGCTTTGCCGTCCGGCGCGTCGCGGCATGGAAACCGTCCGGCTTGCGCCGCACCCAGGAAAGGAAGCGCGCGAGGTCCGGTTCGGCCCGAAGGCTGTCGAGGTCCGACAATCGCCGGGCGAGATCCGCCTCGCTGTAGCGGGCGTGAATGGCGCTGTGGCAGACTTGATGCAGCAGCACCGTCGGCAGCTTGGCTCCGCCCTTCAGCTTCGGGACGAGATGGTGTCGGCTCGCCCGGGCGCCGGGCGGGATCGGGCGGCCGCACAGGCCGCAGCGCTCCGGATCGGACTCGGGCGAGACCTCGACGGCCCGCTGGTCGGTCGAGCTGCGGCGAGGTCGCGAGCGCGGACGCAAAACTGGGCCGTCAGCGACCTGGGAGCGGGTTCGCGTCGGTCTTGAGTTCGTGGCGCATGAGAAGCGGCGTCTGAGCGAGCGCAAAGACGACGGTCAGCGGCATGATGCCGAAGACCTTGAAGTTTACCCACATGTCGGTCGTCTGCGTGCGCCACACGATCTCGTTCAGGGCCGCCAGCACGAAGAAGAAGATGGCCCAACGGAAGGTCAGCTTGCGCCAGCCCTCCTCCGTCAGGCTCAGCATCGAATCGAGCACGATCGCGAGGAGCGGCTTGCGCCAGTAGAGCCCGCCCAGCAGCACGGCCCCGAACAGCGCGTTCACGATGGTGGGCTTCAGCTTGATGAAGGTCTCGTCGTTCAGAAGGATCGTCAGCCCGCCGAACACGATCACGACGGCCGCCGACACGAGCGGCATGATCGGAAGCCGGCGTACCAGGATGTAATGCACCGTGAGGGCCACCACCGTGGCCGCGATGAAAAGACCCGTCGCCACGAAGATGCGCCGGTCCTGCGGCACCCCGAAGCGATCCGAATAGGCATTGGTGAAGAAGAACAGGACCAATGGTCCGAGTTCAAGCGCGAGCTTGACGAAGGGGTTGAGCTTCGAGGGGCCGGCTTCGTCCATTTCCGGATCATCCTGCCCGTGTTACAGAAACGAGTGAACCTGTCTGTAATCGGGAGATGGCCGCCATGTCCATCAATATCAAGAACCGGGAGGCGGAGGCGCTCGTCACGGAGCTGAAGCGTCGCACAGGCAAGGGGACGACGGACCTCCTCCTGGACCTCCTCAGGCGGGAGAAGGACCGGCTCGAGCGCGATATCGAGGCGGAGGTCGAGTCTGCCCTCGCCTTCAACCGAGCCTTCCGCGAACGCTGGAACGCCCTCCCTATCGTCGATCCCCGGCCGATCGAAGAGATCCTGGCCTACGACGAGAATGGCCTTCCGGTATGATCACCGTCGATACGTCGGTGTTCATATCCATCCTGAAAGGCGAGCCGGACGAACGAAAACTGGCGGAGATCCTGGTCGCGTCACCCCGCCTGTCGATGTCCGCGGGAAATTACCTGGAATGCGCGATGGTAGCACTGGGACGGGGGCTCGCCGGACGTAGCAACCTCGACACCTTCGTCGCTCGCTACAGAATCGACGTCGTGCCGGTGGACCTGCCCCGGGCGCAGCTGGCGGCGGATGCATTTGCGCAATACGGCAAGGGCCGGCACCCAGCGGCGCTGAACTACGGCGATTGTTTCGCCTATGCGCTCGCGAAGTATCTGTCAGCGCCGCTCCTCTTCACAGGCAAGGACTTCAGGCTGACCGACATCGTGCCGGCGCTGCCGGCTTAGGCCGCCTCCTCGATCCCGGCGATGGCGCGGGCGAAGTCGCCGGCCGTGAACGGCTCGAGATCGTCGACGCCCTCCCCCACCCCAATGTAGTGGACGGGAAGCCCGAACTTGGCTGCGAGCGCGACCAGGATGCCGCCCCGAGCCGTGCCGTCGAGTTTCGTCATCACGAGGCCGGTCACGCCGGCGGTCTTGGCGAAGATCTCGACCTGCGAGAGCGCATTCTGGCCGACGGTGGCGTCAAGGACCAGCAGCGTCGCGTGCGGGGCGTCGGGGTCGAGCTTCCGGACGACCCGAATGATCTTCTCGAGTTCGGCCATCAGCCCGGCCTTGTTCTGGAGCCGGCCGGCCGTGTCGATCATGAGGACGTCGGCGCCGCGTCCCCTCGCCTCTTCCAGAGCGTCGAAGGCGAGCCCGGCCGCGTCTGCGCCCTGCCCGCGCGAGATCACCGGCGCGCCGACCCGCTCGCCCCAGACCTTCAGCTGCTCGATCGCGGCCGCCCGGAAGGTGTCGCCGGCCGCGATCGTGACCGAGAGGCCCTGCTGCCGGAATTTCGAGGCGAGCTTGCCGATGGTGGTGGTCTTGCCGGCCCCGTTCACACCGACCATCAGGAGGACGAAGGGCTTGCGGCCGCTTTCGATCACGAGCGGGCGCGCGACGGGCGCGAGGATCTTCTCGATTTCCGCCGCCATGATGCGCTTGACCTCGCCGGCCGAGATTTCCCGGTCGTAGCGTCCCCCCGCGACCGCGGCCGTGATGCGGGTCGCGGTCTCGACGCCGAGATCGGCGCCGACGAGCACGTCCTCGAGGTCGTCCAGCGTGGCGCGGTCGAGACGGCGCTTGGTGAACAGGCTCGTGACGCTGTCGCCGATGACGGACGAGGTCCGGCGCATCCCGTCCGCGAGACGCCTGAACCAGGTCGGCCGTGTCTCCGGGGCCGACGCGGGTGCAGCCGTTTCGGGCAGGCCCGGATGCGGAACGCCCGGGAGAGTCGCCCCTTCCGGCGCGCCCTCCACGGGCTGCAGGGTCGCGCCGACGAGTTCGTCGACCGGCCGTGCGGCGACCGGCGTCTCCGGAGAGGCTTCCGTCACGGTCGGCTCGACCGCCGGGATCGCGGCCACGTCCGCGGCCGGCATGAAGTCCGGCTGGCCTTCCGAGCGGGAGGCTGGCGAGAGGATCGGCAGCTCGGAAGGCGCGGGCTCGACCGGCGCGGGATCCTCACTCGGAGGGAATGGAGCAGCCGGCGCCTGCGGCGGCACCGGAGGGGGCAGCGCCTCGTCCGTGCGGCCCAGGATCTTGTCGAGAAGCCAACCGGGCTTCCGGCCTTGCAACGCCATCAGGTCATCCTTGCCGCAGCCGCGCCGCGGGCTTCGATCCGCTATATAGGCGCTTGCCGGAATCCGCGCCTGCCCGCCTCAGGCGGCAAGAAGCTCGCGCCCCGTCTGCCCTGCGATCCGGGCCTCCTGCAACGTCCCCTTGGTAAGCGGCGCGGGGAAGCGGACCAGCGCGAAGCCTTCCGTCCGGCCGATCCCGGATCCCTCGACGAGAACCCGCTGGCGCGAGCCGACCTGCGCTTCGAGATGCTTCCGAAGCGCGTCTGCGCCGGCCTCCCGAAGTCGCGCGGCCCGTTCCCGGACGAGCGATGCGGCGACCTGGGGCATGCGGGCGGCCGGCGTCCCGGGCCGGGCCGAATAGGGGAAGATGTGCAGATGCGTCAGCCCGCATTCCTCGACCAGTGCGAGCGAGCGGGCGAACATTGCCTCGGTCTCGGTCGGGAAGCCGGCGATGAGGTCGGCGCCGAAGACGATGTCGGGCCGGAGCCGGCGGATCTCGCGGCAGAACCGGATCGCGTCCGCACGGCGATGCCGCCGCTTCATGCGGGTGAGAACGAGATCGTCGCCCGCCTGCAAGGAGAGATGCAGATGCGGCATCAGCCGCGGCTCGGTGGCGAGCGCGTCGAGGAGATCGTCATCCGCCTCGACGGAATCGATCGAGGAGAGGCGGAGCCGCTCCAGCTCCGGCACGGCCGCCAGGATCGTCTTCACCAGCGTGCCGAGGCGCGTCTCGGTGCCGAGATCGGGGCCGTAGGCCGTGACGTCGACCCCGGTGAGCACGATCTCGCGCGCACCGCCCGCGGCCGCCACCCGCACGGCCGCGATCACGGCCGCGGCCGGAACCGAGCGGGAGCGCCCCCGCCCGCGCGGGATCGTGCAGAAGGTGCAATCGTGGTCGCACCCGTTCTGGATTTCGATGAAGGCCCGCACCCGCCCGGCCCCGGCATCGCTTGCCGGTTCAGGCGACGCGGTCGCCGCGATCGTGCCGACCGTCACGCGGTCGAGCGAGCCGGCCCGCAGTCGTCGCCAGATGTCCCGCTCCATCTTCTCGGCATTGCCGAAGACGGCCGTCACGCCGGGCATCTGCGCGAAAGGTGCTGGATCGATCTGGGCCGCGCAGCCCGTGACGACGATCGGCACGCCGGGCCGGTCGCGCCCTGCCCGTCGGATCGCCTGCCCGGCCTGGCGCACCGCCTCGGCCGTGACCGCGCAGGTGTTCACGAGCATGAGGTCGGCGAAGCCCGCCGCGGCTGCCCGGCCCCGGATCGTCTCCGATTCCGCGCCGTTCAGGCGGCAGCCGAAGGTAAGCGCGTCCACCGCCATCAGGCGGCGCGCCCGGGTTCCAGCCGGACGTCCTCGAACAGGTCCGGGGCGAAGACGCCCTCGTATTCCAGTTCCACCGGGCCCGTCATGAGGACGTGACCGTCCTCTTCGCGCCAGCTGATCTCGAGATCGCCGCCTGGCAGGGTCACGGTCGCCTGCCGGCCCGTGAGCTTCTTCCGGGCCGCCGCCACGAGGGCGGCGCAGGCGGCCGAACCGCAGGCCCGGGTCAGCCCGGCGCCTCGTTCCCAGACGCGCAGCACGATATGCGAGGGCGACCGCACCGCCGCCAGCGAGACGTTGGCGCGTTCCGGGAAGACCGGATGATGTTCGAGGAGGGGGCCGATCCGGCCGAGATCGTAGCGGTCCGGATCGTCCACCCAGAAGATCGCATGCGGATTGCCCATGCTGAGAACTGAGGGCGAATGCAGGACCGGCGCGTCGATGGGGCCGATCTGCAGTTCGATCCGGCGCGTGTCGTTGAACGGCTCGGCCAGCGGCACCTCGTCCCAGCGCAGCCGAGGCACGCCCATATCCACCGTGAACACGTGGGAGGACACACGCTCGACGGCGAGGAGCCCGGCCCCGCTCTCGAGCCGGAGCCGTCCGCCGAGCGGTCGCGCCATGAGGGGGTCGTCGAGCATCGCCCAAGCGACGCAGCGTGTCCCGTTGCCGCAGGCATCCGAGAGCGAGCCGTCGCCATTGTAGATCGCGAGCCGGGCATCGTTTCCGGCCTTCGACGGATCGTGGATCGCCATGAGTTGGTCGAAATGCGTCCGAGGATCCCGGGCAATCGCCCGGGCTTCGTCGGGCGTGATCCGGTCGGACCGGCCGCGCAGGTCGACGACCACGATCTCGTTGCCGAGCCCGTTCATCTTGAGGTAGCGGCTGTCGGCGAGCGGACTCATCGGGAACAATCCGGTTGCAGGCCCGTATATCGGACGACGGACGGCGTGTCGCGAGGGCCGACATGGCCGCCGTCACGGCCTCGGGGGAATACAGGATGAGAGCCGTATGTCGTTGGGTCGCGCTTGCGGCAGCGCTGACCTTGGTGTCGTCCCAGGGCTCGACGCAGCCTGCCGGCCCGGCTTCGCCTCCGCCCGCGACCATCACCCAGCCGCCGCCTGCAGGCGCGCTGCCTTCGGGCGCGGCGCCCGCCACTTCCGCCCCGAATACGAGCGCTGGAGCGCGGGATGCTCGCCCGGCGCTCGTCCCCCAGCCCGGGGATCCGGGCAATGTCGACGAGGTGATCCTCCCCGAAAAGGCGGTGCTGATTTTGCCGGGAACAGGGGACTGGAATACCGGGCTGAAATCCCTGCGCGAGGCCTTCGCTCTCATCGAGGCCGAACTCGCCCGCCGCAACCTGGCGCCGATCGGGCGGCCGCTGGCCGTCTTCACGCAGACGTCGGACGACGCCTTCCGTTTCGAGGCGATGGTGCCGGTCACCTCCGCACCGCCACCCGCGCCCGACCTGCCGGCCGGAATGCGGTTTGGCCTCAGCCCCGCCGGCAAGGCCTTCCGCTTCGTCCACCAGGGCGCCTATGACGAGATCGACACCACCTACGAGACGATCACGACCTATCTCGAGGTGAAGGACATCGTCGCCAAGGATCAGTTCATCGAGGAATACATGAACGACGTGTCCGACCAGGCGGATGTCGGTCTCCTCGTGAACATCTACGTCCAGCCCCGCTAGCCGACCGGATTGGCCCTAAATTGGTTGCGTGGGCGCTCGCCGAAACCTAAAGAGGCCGTCACCAACGGCAGGACTGCGTAGCTCAATCGGATAGAGCGTCGCGCTTCGAACGCGAAGGTTGGGGGTTCGAGTCCCTCCGCGGTCGCCAGGGCTCGGCCGGCGCTCCGCAATGTTGCCTACTCGAAGGCTCAATCCCTCGTTCCTGATTGCGGCCGAACCTCGATATTCCGCATAATGCGTCACGGCAGCCGGCCTGCGGCCGCTCGTCGGGTTGGGCGAAGGGGTATCGGCAATGGAATGGGTTCTGCTCGGGGCGGTGGTCCTGCTGCTCCTCTATCTGGTCGTCACCTATAACGGGCTCGTCACGCTGCGGCAGCGCGTGTCCCAGGCTTTTGGCGATGTCGACGTCCAGCTGAAGCAGCGTCACGATCTCATCCCGAACCTTGTCGAGACGGTGAAGGGCTATGCCGGCCACGAGCGCGGGACGCTCGAGGCGGTGGTGCAGGCTCGAAACGCGGCCATGACCGCACAGGGCCCGGCTCAGCAGGCCGCCAGCGAGCAGGCACTCGGCGGCGCCATCGGCCGCCTCCTCGCCCTGAGCGAAGCCTATCCCGACCTGAAGGCCAACACGAATTTCCAGCAGCTCCAGACCGAGCTGTCCTCCGTCGAGAACAAGCTCGCGGCCTCGCGGCGCTTCCTCAACAACGCGACCGCCGAATATAATGCGGGGATCGAAGCCCTGCCGGCCTCGCTCTTCGCCCGCTCGCTCGGCTTCCAGCCGCGCCCGTTCTTCGACCTCGGAGAGACCGAGCGGAAGACGCTGGACGCGCCGCCCGCGGTCAAGTTCTAGCCCGGCGGGGCATCGCCATGCTGCCCGCCTTCGGACTCTACACGCATATCCGGGCGAACCGGGTCCGCTCGCGTGTCCTCCTGGCCGGGCTCTTCGTGCTGGTGCTCGTACTGGCCTTCGGCATCGCACTCCTCATGCGGGGCTGGAGCGGCGAGCTCCCGGCCGGCTACCCGGACGGCGTCGGGAGCTACGTCCGGGCCGCCTGGCACGACCTCGTATGGCTCGGCCCCCTCGCGATCGCGGGCGCCGGGATCTGGATCGCGGTCGCCTACCGTGTCCACCAAGCCCTCATCGACAGGGTCACGGGCTCCGACGAGGCGTCGCGGGACACCCATCCCAGGCTCTACGAGCTCGTGGAGAATCTCTGCATCGCCCGCGGCATGACGGTCCCGCGGCTCCGCGCAATGGAGAGCGAGGCGCTGAACGCCTTCGCGACGGGGCTCAAGCCCGAGCAATATGCGATCACGGTCACCACCGGCCTCCTCGCCGCGCTCGACGAGGCGGAGCTCGAAGCGGTGCTGGCGCACGAGCTGACCCACATCCGAAACGACGACGTCCGCACGATGATGATCGCGGTCGTCGTCGCCGGCATCCTGTCCTTCGCGGGCGAGATGATGGCCCGCGGGCCGCGGAGCATCAGCTTCGGAGGTGGCTCCGGCAAGAAGAAGGGCGGGGCGGCGGCGGCTATCCTGATCGCGGTCGTGATCATGCTGGTCGTCTGGCTGCTCTCGCAGGTGATCAAGTTCGCGCTCTCGCGGTCGCGCGAATACCTGGCCGATGCCGGCGCGGCCGAACTCACCAAGAACCCGGATGCGATGATCAACGCGCTCGTGAAGATCCGCGGCCGAGGCGAGCTCGTCGGCGTTCCCTCCGGGGTCATGGAACTCTGCGTCGACAATCCCCGCTCCGGTTTCGCCGACCTCTTCGCAACGCATCCGGCGATCGACGATCGCATCGCGGCGCTCGGCCGTTTCGCGGGCGGTCGAGTTCCCCCTGTGCCGGATGCGGTCGACACGAGCGAGGCCGGGATGGTCGCCGGCCCGAGCCTCGCCGGTGCCCCGGACCCATCGGAACCGCTCCGGTCGCCCGCTGCGAGGGACACGATCATCACCTCCGCGCCCGGTATGTTCGTTCCGCCGCCCTCGCCGGGGCGGTAGCGCGAATGAGGTCCGGCGGCGTATCCAGAAGCATGACCGAAGCCCCATCCCCGTCTGGCGACCTCGCCGACCTCTCCGCCGTCGACCTCCTGGCTGCCTTCCGGTCGCGCGAAGCGTCACCCGTCGACGTTATCCAGGCCGTGTTCCGCCGGATCGAGGCCTGGGAGCCGAAACTCTGCGCTCTTTATGACTTCCGGCCGGAAGAAGCCCTTGGGACCGCCCGCGATGCGGAGGCGCGCTGGATGCGGGGCGAGGCGCGGGCGCTGGAAGGCGTGCCGGTCTCGATCAAGGAGAATATCGCGACGAAGGGCGCGAAGATGCCCCTCGGCACCGCAGCCCGCGAACTCGCCGCCGCCGCCACCGACGCGCCGCCGGCGGCACGCCTCCGCGAGGCGGGGGCCGTCATCTTCGCCAAGACCACCATGCCGGATTACGGCATGCTGTCCTCGGGGCTGTCGAGCTTCCATCCCCTGACCCGCAATCCGTGGGACCTCTCGAAGACGCCCGGCGGGTCGTCCGCCGGAGCGGGGGCAGCGGCGGCGGCCGGTTACGGCCCTCTTCATCTCGGCACCGACATCGGCGGCTCGGTGCGGCTGCCGGCCGGCTGGTGCGGGATCGTGGCGCTCAAGCCGAGCTTCGGCCGCGTGCCGGTCGACCCGCCCTATTGGGGGCGAGTGGCCGGACCGATGACCCGCACGGTCGCGGATTCGGCCTTGATGATGCGTGAGCTGTCCCGCTCCGATGCGCGGGACGGCATGAGCCTGCCGCCGGCCGACCTCCGCTTCGATCGGCTGGACCGCGACCTCAAGGGGATACGGATCGGCCTCTGGCGCGATCCCGGCATCGGTATGGCCGTCGATCCCGAGATCGACCAGGCCGTGGTCTCGGCAGCTCGGCTCTTCGAGACCGCCGGCGCGATCGTCGAACCGGTCCGGCCGTTCATGACGCGGGCCATGCTGGACGGGCTCGACGCCTTCTGGCGCCAGCGCGCCTGGGCCGACATCGTGCTCCTCTCCGAGGCGGAGCGCGCCCGCATCCTGCCCTACATCCTGCAATGGGCCGAACCGGGACGCAGCCTCACGGGGGCTGACGTCTACCGCGGCCTCAGCCAGATCGGCGCCATCCGGGATGCCACGCTCGCGGCCACCGGCAGCTACGACGCGGTCCTCTCACCGGTCGCGCCCGTCGCGGCCTTTCCGGCCGAGATGGCGTCTCCCCTCGACGACCCGTCCCGGCCCTTCGAGCATATTGGCTTCACGGTGCCCTATAATTTCTCGGAACAGCCGGCAGCCTCCTTGCCCTGTGGAATGACGTCCGGCGGCCTTCCCATCGGGCTGCAGATCGCGGGCCGCCGTTTCGACGACGAGGGGGTGCTCGCGCTCGCGGCCGCGTACGAAACCATGCGCGAACCACTCCCGGCGTGGCCGCGTTCCTGAGATGAACGGCGGCTGCACGCCTTCGTCAGGACGGGGCCAAGCGCCGGACCGTAGTCTCCGCGGGTCGGAGGATGGACGTCATGACCAGCACGACCGATCAACGGACAAGCCGGATCCGGCTCGCCCGGGCTTTCGGCGATCTCGCCCGTCAGGTGATGCCCTTCGCGGCAGCCTCCTCGGCGATGGGCGAGACCGGTGCGGGATCGCTCTCCAGCCGCGCCGTGCAGGTCTACGGCGCTCGCCCGGAAGAGCGAAGCGGCTCCGAGCCGGACCAGCTGCGGAACCGGGCCTGAAACACACGACGCTGGCGGCGTGGCTGATCGCTGCCTGCGCACTCGCCCTGACGGCCGGCGCGGCGTTGGCCCAGACCACGTCCGGGCCGCTCGCCGTCACGGTCAACCCGCAAGGCTTCGCGCCTGCACCTGAGACGCTTGAGCAGAAGCTGGAGCGCCGCACCCGCGAAAGCGAGTTCCTCTTCCGTCACATCTGCCGTCATTGCGGGAACAGGACCGGCGAGGCCGGCGCGACCTTCGAGCCGCAAGCGATCCTCGACGGCTCGCGCCGGGCGGCGCAATAACGTCAGAGTTCCGACGAGAGCTGGGAGAGTTCGGCCCGGAGGGCCCGGCCGATCTCGGCGAGGGCCGGGTCGCGTCGCCGTCGCGGTTGCGGGATGCCGACCCGGACGTCAGCCCCGATCCCGGCAGGCCGGCCCGTGAGGACGATGACCCTGTCGGTGAGGTAGACGGCTTCATCGATGTCATGGGTCACGAACAGGATCGTGCGCCCGGTCTCGCGCCGGATGCGCAGGAGTTCGTCCTGCAGGCCCTCGCGGGTCATGCTGTCCAGCGCCGAGAAGGGCTCGTCCATCAGGAGCACGTCCGGCTCGACCGCGAGGGCCCGGGCGAGCGACACGCGTTGGCGCTGCCCACCCGAGAGCTGGTGCGGCCAGCGCCCGGCGAGGTCGCCGAGCCGGACGAGGTCGAGCATGGCCTGGGCACGCCGCTTTCGCTCGGCCGCCGCGACGCCGTGCCATTCGAGCCCGAAACCGACATTCGCGATCACCCGACGCCAGGGCAGGAGCCGCGAATCCTGGAAGACGAGCGCCATCGGCGGCAGGCGGCCCGCTTCGCGCCCGGGCGAGGGCCGGACCGTGACCGTGCCTGCGCTGGGCTCGGCGAGGCCGATCAGCACCCGGAGCAAGGTCGACTTGCCGACGCCGGATTCGCCGACGATCGCCACGAACTCGCCCGGCTCGATCGAAAGATCGAGGCCGCGCAGCACTTCGGTCCGGCGGCCGTCGCGCTCGTAGGTGAGCGCGAGGCCGCGGATGTCGATCACGCTCGCCATCGGAGCAGCCAGGATTGAGCCGCCACGAAGGCGGTGTCGATAAGGCCGTAGAGGCCGGCCATGGTGAGCATGTAGACGAGCACGATGTCGGTCGCGAGGAGGCTGGACGCCTGCATCATGCGCTGACCGACACCCGGCACGCCGAATATTTCGGCCGCGACCACCGCCATCCAAGCCTGGCCGAGGGCGGTCCGGAGCCCGACCATGATCCCGGGCGTCGCGGATGGCAGCAGCACCTTGACCAGCCGCGCGCCCGCCGACCGGAAGCCGAAGGCCTGGGCCACCTCGACGAGGTCGCGGTCGACGCCCCGGATCGCGCCCTGGGTGGCGAAGAACACGATCCAGAACACTCCGATCGCGATGATGAAGACGGCGGCCGAGGGCTCGACCCCGAACCAGATGATCGCGAAGGGTACCCAGGCAAGACCCGGGATGGGGCGGATCAGGCGGACGATCCAGGCGGTCAGGTCCTCGACGAGGCGGAACATGCCGCTCGCGATCCCGAGCGCCACGCCCAAGCCGGCGCCCACCACGAGACCGGTCGTGTAATGCGACAGGCTGGACAGGACGGCGGCGATCCAAATGCCGGAGCGAACCTCGCTCGCGAATGCGGCAGGGATGGCGGATGGCGGCGGCACCAGGGTCGCGTTCAGGAGGCCGAGCCGGGGCAGCGCCTCCCAAACCGCGAGGAACAGCGCGAGCCCGAGCGCCGCGAGGGCGGTGCGGGTGAGACGGGTCACGACAGGACCCGCCACAGCGAAAAGTGTTCCACCTCCGGCGTCATGCTGAGGAGCAGGCGCAGCCTGCGTCTCGAAGCACGCTTGGCCGTTGTGCGTGCTTCGAGACGCGCCGCTTCGCGGCACTCCTCAGCATGACGCTCTGTGTGGAACAACGGTTGGGCAGAAGCCAAAGCTCACTTCTTCGCCGCCCGAACCGCCTGCTCGTAGAACCGCGGCTCGAACAGGCCCTCGAGCGGCGCTTCCTTGTCGAGGGTGCCGATCGAAACCTGGTAGGCCTGCATCTTCGCCGTCGCCTCGATGATCACGCGAGGGTCGGCGACGAAGCGGGAGGCGGGCGAGGTCAGGGCCTTGGTGATGGTCGCCGCGTCGACGATGCCCTTGCCGAGCGCCGCCTCGACGAAGGGCGCGGCCTCGGCCGGCTTCTCCTTGAGCAGCGCGTCGGCCCGGACGAGGCCGTCGACCAACGACTGCACGGCGGCCGGCTGCGCGGCCAGGAAGGCGGGCGTCACGGCCACCACCGTGCCGGGCTGGGACGGGAACATCTGGCCTCCCGTCGCGACCAGCTTGATGTTGGGATTGCGGCCTTGCACGATCGTGAGCGCGGGCTCCCGGATCGCCGCGCCGTCGACCGCGCCGACCAGCACCGCCTGCTGGGTCGCATCGATCCCCATCGAGATGATCTCGGTATCGCCCTTGTCGGCCTTCGACACGGCGTAGAGCCAGTGTTGGAGGGTCGTGTTCGGCACCGAGCCCGGCGGTTGGGCAGCCAGCTTGGCCGCCTTGCCCTCCTTCGCCCGGAACGCTTTGAGGGCATCCGCGGCCGAGACTCCGTCGGTGAAATAGGCCGCGAGCTTCGGGCCGGCGACGAAGACCATTTCCTCGATCGCCGTCGCGGTGAGGACCTTCGATTCGATGCCCTTCGATCGCGCGACCGCGAGCGGCATCACCCCGGCCACGTAGACGTCGATCGTGCCCGAGGCGAGGGCCTGGATCATGTTCGGACCGGATTCGAATGTCGTGACCCGCGTGTCGATTCCCGCCGCCTTGAGCCAGCCGGCCCCGTTCGCGACGAAGATCGGCGCCGCACCCACGATCGGGATCACGCCGACCCGCATGGCGACCTGCGCCGAGGCCGGGGCAGACGGGAGGAGCGAAGCGGCGGCGAGTGCGCCGGCTGCTAGGAGCCTGGACAACATGGAAGGAATATCCTGAAGGGGTCGAGAAACCCCTATCAGGGCTGTAATAGCCGGCGAAACTACAAAGTTCCTGCGGAGGTCAGCGGGCCTGGGCGTGGTATTCCGGGTTCGGCCGCATGTCGACGGCCGAGGCCATCCGGTTGGTCATGTTGAAGAACGATGCGACGGCACTGACGTCCCAGATGTCGCGGTCCGTAAAGCCGGCCGCCCGCAGCGCGGCGCGATCCTCCTCCTCGATCGTCCAGGGCTGGTTCGTGAGCTTCACGGCAAAGTCGAGCATCGCACGGTGCCGGGGTTCGAGCCGGGCCGCGCGGTAGTTCATCGCCATCAACTCGCCGAGCAAGGGATCGTCCGAGAGCTGCCGGACAGCGGCGCCGTGGGCGACAAGGCAATAGTAGCAGCGGTTCTGGCTGGAGACCGCGACCGCGATCATCTCGCGCTCGAGTTTGGACAGGCCGGACGGCGCCAGCATGAGGTCGTTATACATCGCGGCGAAGGCGCCGAGCTTGGCGGTGTCGTGAGCGTAGGCCGTGAGCACGTTCGGCACGAAACCGATTTTCTCGTCGCATTTCGCAAGATAGGCCGCCATCTCCGGCGACAACTCGCCGGGCGGCAGACCGAGCGCCGTCGCCTCACGATCCAGCTGCGGCGCAGGCTTCAGGCCGATGTCGGGCTTCTTCGGCTTTGCTGCCCCGGCAGGGCCAGCGTCTTGGGCCTGGGCAGCCGTTTTCCGCTTCGCCATCGTCACCTCCCTGTCCGGCCGTCCGGGCCTACATGCCGGCTTACATCATGCCGTCCGCGAGGTCGTGGCCTCAGCGGACGGCCTGCCATCCTGGTCGAGCGCCTGCGTTCCCTCCGGCGTCTCCCGGCGAAAGAAGGCGGCGAGCGCGCCAAAACCCTCCTGGCGCGGGTCGGAGGCGCGCCAGACCAGCGCCACGACGCGGCCCGGCTCCCGCTCCGGGAAAGGGCGGCAGACGAGGAGGCCGGACGGATCGGCGCCGTCGCGAGCAGCCAAGCGAGGCAGCAACGTGTAGCCAGCGCCCGCCGCCACCATGGACCGAAGCGTCTCGAGGCTTGTCGCGTGCCGGCCGGCCTGCGCCGCACCGCAGGCTGCGAGGGCTTGGTCGCGCAGGCAATTGCCTTCGTCGAGGAGGAGGAGGCCTGGTCCGGCGAGTTGTGCCGGCTCAAGGCGGTCCGCCCGGGCGAGCGCATGGTCGGCCGGGCAGGCGAGCCAGAAGGGTTCGAGGAAGAGGGGAGCGACCGCGAGCCCTCCCGCCTCGATCGGCAAGGACAGGAGCGCGGCGTCGAGCCGACCCTCGCGCAGGCTCTCGAGGAGTTCGGCGGTTCGGCCTTCGCTCAGGTTCAAGGCGAGATCCGGGAAGGTGGCCCGCAATCGCCGGAGCACGAGCGGAAACAGATAGGGGCCGAGCGTCTGGATCGCGGCCAGGGCGAGGCGACCGGCGAAGCCGCTGCCCTGCCCTGCCCGCGCGATCTCGAGGAGCCGATGCGCCTCGGCCAGAACGCGCCGGGCCTGCCGTGCGACCGCCTCGCCCCCGGCGGTCGCCAGCACGCGCCGGCTCGTCCGTTCGAAGAGGGCAAGGCCAAGCGAGCCTTCCAGCTTCCGGATCTGCGCCGAGAGAGCCGGCTGGCTGACGTTGCAGCGGGTGGCAGCGCGCCCGAAGTGACGCTCTTCCTCGATGGCGACGACATATTCGAGGTCGCGCAGCGACAGCCCGGCCGTATTCATAACCCACGCCTATGGCTTCCTTCGTGTATAGGCATTGGCATTGATCGTCCGGCTGGTCCAGGCTGTTCCGGATTGGTCGTATTCGCATTGGCCCTTCGGCGCGCGTCGACCAAAAAAACGCAGGCAGGAGCCTCCCGATGGCCGACGACCGCATTCTCACGACCCGACAGGGTCATCCCGTTCGCGACAACCAGTCCATGCGAACGGTCGGCGAGCGCGGCCCGGCGACGCTCGAGAATTACCAGTTCATCGAGAAGATCACCCATTTCGATCGTGAGCGCATTCCGGAGCGCGTGGTTCATGCCCGCGGCGCCGGCGCGCATGGCTATTTCGAGGCCTATGGCACCATCGGCGACGAGCCGGCCTCGAAATACACCCGTGCCCGCGTCCTGAACGAGACCGGCGTCAAGACGCCGATGTTCGTGCGCTTCTCCACGGTGGCCGGCGCAAAGGAGAGCCCGGAAACCGAGCGCGACCCGCGCGGCTTCGCCGTCAAGTTCAAGACGGTGGACGGCAATTGGGACCTCGTCGGCAACAACCTCAAGGTGTTCTTCATCCGGGACGCGATCAAGTTCCCGGACATGATCCATGCCTTCAAGCCGGACCCGGTGACGAACCGCCAGGAAGCCTGGCGATTCTTCGACTTCATCGCGAGCCACCCCGAGTCGCTCCACATGGTGACGCATTTGAAGTCGCCCTGGGGCATCCCGGCCAATTACCGTGAGATGGAGGGCTCGGGCGTCAACACCTACAAGCTCGTCAACGACCAGGGCGAGGCGGTCCTCTGCAAGTTCCATTGGGAGCCGAAGCAGGGCGTCCGTAACCTGACCTCGGCCCAGGCAGCCGAGATCCAGGGTCGTGACGTTGGCCACGCAACGCGCGACCTCTACGACAATATCTCGGCCGGCAACTTCCCGGAATGGGAATTCTGCGTCCAGATCATGCCGGACGGCCCGAACGAGCACCTCACCTTCGATCCGCTCGACGACACGAAGCTGTGGCCCGTCGACCAGTTTCCGCTCCTGCCGTGCGGCAGGATGGTGCTGGACCGGGTACCGGACAACTTCTTCGCCGAGGTCGAGCAATCGGCCTTCGGCACGGGCGTGCTCGTCGACGGGATCGACTTTTCGGACGACAAGATGCTGCAGGGCCGGACGCTGTCCTATTCGGACACGCAGCGCTACCGCGTCGGCGCCAACTACCTTCAACTGCCGATCAACGCGCCGCAGCCCGGCGTAAAGGTCTATTCGAACCAGCGCGACGGCCAGATGACCTATGCGGTCGACGGCACCGGCGCGAACAAGCACATCAACTACGAGCCCTCCACGCTCAACCAGGGCCTGCTCGAGGCGCCGAAGCCGGCGAAGGAGTATCACCAGCTGGTCGAGGGCCATCTCGGCCGCTACCAGCCGACTCGCGTGCAGGACGACTACACCCAGGCGGGCGTTCGCTACCGTTCCTTCCAAGATTGGGAGCGCGACGACCTGATCGCCAACCTCGTCGGCGACATGAAGGCCTGCCCGGAGCCGATCCAGCTCCGCATGGTCTATCACTTCTCCCATTGCGACGAGGATTACGGCCGCCGCGTCGCCGAAGGCGCCGGGATCGACCTCGCGAAGGCAAAGGCGCTGCCTCCGCTGCCGGGCAAGCCGGCTCCGGGCCAGAACCGGACCGGGTCGACCTATACCGACGGCAAGGCCGAAGAGGGCATGCCGCAGCTTCAGGCCGCCGAGTAGAGACCTCAGACGGACCGACATGGCATGAATGGCCCAGTCGATGCCCGGCCATTTTCGTTTCGGAAGCGCGACGCTCGCCCCAGTTCCGGTGTAGGATGGACACGGAGGTGGACGTGGCTTCCTCGGTCTTGCGAGCCTGGACGGTCGACGATTTCTTCGCCTGGCAGGAACGCCAGGACGAGCGCTACGAACTTGTCGGTGGCCTCCCTCTCCGGATGTTGGCGGGCGCGAGCAATCGCCATGACGACGTCGTGGCGAACATCATCATTGCGCTTGGTAATCGCCTTCGCGGCAGCGGCTGCCGCCCCTTCACGGGCGACGGAGCGGTCGAGACCTATCCCGGCCAGATCCGCCGGCCCGACGCCGGCGTGGATTGCGGCCGGCGCGACCCGAACGGGTACCGGGCCGCCGATCCGCGGCTGGTTGTCGAGGTGATGTCGCCGTCGACGCGAGATTTCGACGCCATCGGCAAGCTGACCGAGTACAAGGCGATCGAAGGCCTGGAGCATATCCTCTACGTGGAGCCTAACCACCCGGAGGTGCTGGCCTATTCGCGGGGGGCCGAGCGCAATTGGACGCGGGCGCGGATCGAAGTCTTGGACGGGTCGGTTCCGCTGCCGGCGCTCGGGATCGAGCTACCGCTGGCCGAGATTTATGACGGCGTCGTGTTCCCGCCGTCGTCGTCGCGTTTCCCGCCGGACTGACCGTCCCGCTTCGTGGTCCGGGTCAGGAGCCGGGCGATCGCCGGGCCGGCCGCCACGACGGTCAGAAGCCGCAAGGTCTGCATGGCCATGACGAAGGGCGTGTCGGCTCCGCCCGACAGGGCGATGATCGCGACCGTGTCGATGCCGCCGGGGCTCGTCGCCAGGAAGGCCGTGAGCGGCGTGAGCCCCGTCAGCCGCACCATGATCCAGGCCGCGGCGCCGCACAGAGCCATGAGGGCGAAGGAGGCGGCGAGGATTTCCGGGAGCGCCCTCACCGAACGGCCAAGCGAGACGCGCTCGAACTGAAGCCCGATGGTCCAGCCGATGACGTAATAGGCGAAGGCGAGGAGCCAGGCAGGAGGCGCCAGATGCACCGCGCCTGCAGCGTTGATCGCGGCCGCGATCCCGAGCGGGACGAGGATGCCGCCGGCCGGCACCCGCAGGCGCCGTCCGAGCCAGGAACCCGCGACCGCGACCGCAAGCGTGGCCCCGAGACCCAGGAGGTCGAGAGAGGCTGGGGCCGCTGCCGCCTGTGGGATCTGGACCGGCGCGATCCCGCCCAGAAGCACGCGCGACACGAGCGAGGCCGCCAGCACCACGCAGATCACCCGCACATATTGCATGGTGGCGACCAGCCGGACGTCGGCGCCGAACTCGCCCGCCATCGCGACCATGGCCGAGGCGGCGCCCGGCGACGAGCCCCAGGCGGCGGTCGAGCCCGGAAGCGTTCCGAACCGCGCCAGGACCCAGCCCACCGCGCTGGAGGCCGCGATCGTGACGGTGACGCCGAACAGGAGGATCGGCCAGTCCCGCACCACCTCCCGCAGGATCTCGGAGGTGATCGATCCGGCGATGAGGCATCCGACGACGCCTTGCGCGACCGTGAAGACAGGCCGGGCCACCCGGCGCTCTGACCCGGCCAGGCCAAAGGCGATCGCAGCCAGCATCGGTCCGATCAGGATGGAGCCCGGGAGCGAAGCCGCGACGAAAAGGTAGGAAAGGGCGAAGGAGAGGATTGCCAGTCCGCTCCATTCGACGCCTGCTCTCCCGATCAGCCCTCTCGCCATGCCAAGGCCCTAAGCTCGACAGGCCTGAAGCACACGCCTGTTTTCGAGGCAGGGCACAAAAAAACCGCCCTTCGGCGGTTTTCCATTCGCGAGTGAGAGGTTGAACCCCTCAGAAAACGCCTACCACGATCGCCCCGAGAAGACCGAGCGCCGCACAAAAGGCGCCGATCTGCATCGTCGACCACCAGTCCCGCCTTACGATCAGGTCCATTGCCGCCGCCTCCCGCTCTGGTCCTTAACGCAATGCTACCAGGGCCGGTTTCAACCGGATAGGCGCTTTCCATATTGCAGCCGCGAGAGCGACCACATCCCGCCATGAGGGATGCCTCGCTTCGAGTTGCGGCGTCCGCCGCTCAGTCATGTGTGCCGGCAAGGGCGGCCTCAACGAACTCAGCCACTTCGAGCGCGACATGGTCCCGGGCGAATGGTGCGACGACCTGGATCCCGATCGGCAGGGCGGCCGCGTTGCGGAGGCCGGGCACTGTGACGCAGGGGGTCCCCAGCATCGTCCAAAGCCGGTTGAATTTCGGATCGCCGGTGGAGGCGAGACCGCGCGGGGCGGCGCCCGTGGCCGAATAGGTCAGCACGGCATCGACGTCGCGGAAGAGGAGCTTCGCATCACGTCGAGCTCGGTTCGCGACCCGCCGGGCCTCGTCGTATTCCGAAGCCGCGATCCCCCGGCCCCGGTCCAGGCTGTCCCGGATATGCGGGGGCAGCCTGTCTCGGGCATTGTCATATTCCCAGGCGAGCGAGGTCGCCGCCTCGAAATCCTGGATCGCCGGATGGACGTGCCATCCCTCCGCGATCGCGGCCGGTTCCCCGGGCTCGACGATCGTGGCCCCGGCCTGGCCGAGGATGTCGGCGGCCTCCTCCAGCGCCCGCTCCCCGTCCGGCTCGGCTGCGCCGGCGAAACGCTGGCGCACGAGGCCGAGCCGGGGGGTGCGCAGCCCGGTGCCCTCCATCGACCGCCCGCTCAGGATCGCGAGCGCGGCCGCGAGGTCGGCGGTTCCGGCCGCGAACAGCCCGACCGTGTCCAGCGTCCAGGCGAGGCATTTCACGCCCACGGTGGGCAGGAGGCGGAAGGAGGGCTTGATCGCGGCGGCGCCGCAGAAGGAGGCCGGCCGGATCACAGAGCCGCCGGTCTGCGTGCCGAGCGCCAGCGGCACCATCCCGGCCCCGACCGCCGCCGCCGATCCGGCCGAGGAGCCGCCCGGCGTATGACCGAGGTCATGCGGATTCCGCGTCTCGGTCGGGTCGGTCGTCGCGAAGGCGGTGGTGGTCGACTTGCCGATGATCGTGGCGCCCGCTCGCCGGAGCGCGGCGACAACCGGGGCGTCGGCACGGGGCTGCCAGCCCCCATGGATGGCGGGTGCGCCCATTTCGGTCGGCATGTCGGCCGTGTCGATGATGTCCTTCACGGCGACCGCGATCCCGGCAAGCCGGCCCTGGCCCGCTCGCGTCGGTTCGGGGGCAAGGCGGACGAAAGCGCCCACCTCTGCCTCGCGGTCCCGGATGGCGTCGGCGGAGAGAGCCAGGGCGGCATCGGGCGTGAGCCGGCCCGAGCGGATGCGGCCGGTGATGTCGACGAGAGAGAGCATGGCGGATCCTTGCATCCGGCAATCGTGGCCTCTCCGGCCCGATGTGAAAAGGCCGCCCGGCGGCATTTGGGCCGCCCATGCTGCATCGATATGGGTCAGCCCCCTCGGTCGGAGGTTGAACCAGCGTTAACGGGATCGCTCGCATTGTCCCGACCATGCGTCGTGGTCGTGTTGCGTTGTCGGCCCTCGTGCTCCTGGGCGCGGGTCTCGTCGGGTGCGGGCGGTTCTCGTTCGAGACCCGCGAAGCCTGGCGCGTCCAGGCGGAGGAGGCGTGCCTCGCGGCGAAACTCGTCGCCCCCTCGGCCTACATGTCGCGCGCCGCCGAGATCGACGGCCCGGGCAGTTGCGGCATCACCTATCCGTACCGGGCACAGGCCTTGGCCGGGGGCGACATCCGTCTCACCAGCGCCGTGACCCTCGCCTGCCCAATCATCCCGGAAATCGACCGCTGGCTCGCCGGGACGGTGCAGCCCGCGGCCGAACTCTATCTCGGCCAGGCCGTGACCGGGATCCGGGCCGGCTCCTATTCCTGCCGGCCGCGCAATAACCAGAGCGGCGCCAAGGTCTCCGAACACGCCTACGGCAATGCCCTCGACGTCTTTGCCTTCCGTCTCGCGGACGGGCGGGAGATCACCGTCGAGAAGGGCTGGCGGGGCGCGGCCGACGAGCAGGACTTTCTGCGCGAGGTCTTCGTGGGCGCGTGCCGGCATTTCACGACGGTGCTGGCCCCCGGCTCCGACGTGTTCCACTACAACCACTTCCACCTCGACCTCGCGCGGCACGATACGGCCGGGCGACGGCGGGTCTGCAAGCCCCTGATCAAATATGAACCGAGGCTCGGCCCGGATCGCGTCGCCGGCGCGCCTCCACTGTTTCCGGCTCGCACGCGACCGGAACCGGCCATGCGGCCCGGGATGGAGGAGGACGAGGATTCCGAGACCGTGTCCGAAGGGTCGCGCGTTCACGCCGCGCCGCTCCGCACGGGGCAGGAGCGCACGTCCTTGCCCGTCGCACCTCGCTCGCCCGCCTCGGCCGGCACTCCGATGCCGCTCCAGCCCCACCTGGCCGGGGCCGGCCGCCTGTACTGAACCGAGCTTCAGGTCGGGACGAGCAACCCGCTTAAGGCAGAGGGTGTTGCACGCCCGCCATTGCCGGCCGGACGACGGCCCGGCATGGTCGGGGCCCGCCCCCGTGGACCAATCCGCATGCGCCGCATCCTCCTTCTTCTCGGCTGCGCCTTTCTCTCCTGCTCGACGGCTTCGGCCTATGAGGTCGTGCCGGCCGAAAAGCGCATCATCCCGTATGTGGCCGAGCTGCCGACCTGCGGTGACCCGTCCGTTTTGGCCGAGATCTCGACCGCCTTCGCCGAAAAGGAGGCGAAATTCTGGAATTCGAACCTCACCATCGTCGAATATTCCAAGATCAAGCCCCTCGCCTGGCGTCCCTGGGGCCTCGACCTGATCCCGCGCCGCTATTGCACCGCCTCTGCCTACGTCTCGAGCGGTCGCCACCACCGGGTCGACTATTCGGTTCGCGAGGACACGAATTTCATCGGCGCCGGCTGGGGTGTCGAATGGTGCGTGACCGGCCTCGACCGCAATCTCGCCTATTCGCCCGCCTGCCGCATGGCGCGCCCTTGATCGCTCCGGCGCTCGCCCTCGCCCTCGCCGCGTCGCTCGTCGGGGCCGCAAGCCCGGCCGGCGCGCAGGGCCGGAGCGGTGGGACGCCCGGCGAATTCGACTTCTACGTCCTCGCCCTCTCCTGGTCGCCGGGCTTCTGCGAGACGACAGGCGACCGGCGCGGCTCCCGGCAATGCGAGGCCGGACGCCGGCTCGGTTTCGTGGTGCACGGGCTTTGGCCGCAATACGAGCGCGGCTTCCCGTCGCGATGCGGCCCGGAACGGGCTCTGCCGCGCCCCGCGCTCGACGAGGCGGGCGACGTGTTTCCGGAGGAATCCCTCGCCCGCTACGAATGGCGCCAGCACGGCACCTGCTCCGGGCTAGGCCCGTCCGAGTACATGCGGGCGGTGCGCGAGACCCGCGCCAAGATACGGGTCCCCGAGGCGCTGGCCGATCTCGGGGAGGACGGCCGGACCTCGCCGCAGGCGATCGAGCGCGCCTTCAGCGAGGCCAATCCGGGATTGCGGTCCGACATGATGTCGGTGCAATGCGGGCGCGGCGCCCTGCAGGAGGTCCGGATCTGCTTCACGCGCGACCTGCGCAGCTTCAGGCCCTGCCCGGAGGTGGACCGCCGGTCCTGCCGGTTCGGTCCGATCCGGGTCGGCGCGCCCCGCTAGCTCTTGAAGGCCTTCGCGAGCGCGTCGGCATTCCGCGTCAGCACGCCGAGATCCGACCCGACCGCGACGAAGCGATAGCCCCATTCGAGATAGCGTCGCGCCTCCGCCTCGTTCGAGGTCAGGATGCCGGCCGGCTTGCCGAGCTTGGTCAACCGCGTGACGGCGTCCCGCATGGCGTCCTGCACCACCGGATGAGCCGAGTTGCCGAGATGGCCGAGCGAGGCCGAAAGGTCGGACGGGCCGATGAAGACGCCGTCGATGCCCTCGACCGACGCGATCGCCTCGATGTCGTTCAAGGCCGCCTCGGTCTCGACCTGGACGAGGAGGCAGATCTGGCTCGCGGCCGTCTTCAGGTAGTTCGGCACGCGCCCGAAACGGGCGGCGCGGCCGCTCGTCGTGATGCCCCGGATGCCTTCCGGCGGGTAGCGCGTGGCGGCCACCGCCGCCCGGGCTTCCGCCTCGTTCTGGACGAAGGGGATCAGCAGCGACTGGGCGCCCGCATCCAGGATGCGCTTGATCAGGACGGCGTCGTTCCAGGCCGGCCGGACGATCGGGGTCGCGGTGCCGCGCGCGAGCGCCTGCATCTGCGACACGAGACCGGGCAGTTCGTTCGGAGAATGCTCGGTGTCGAGCAGGATCCAGTCGAAGCCGCAATCGCCCAGGATCTCGGCCACGATGTTGCTGCAGAGGCTGCTCCAGAGACCGATCTGCGTGCGGCCCTCCGCGAGCCCCGCCTTGAACGCGTTCCGCTGCAACTCCATGACGCCCTCCCTGTCTCGAGCACGTTGCCCCGGCCCGTGCGCGAGACGGCCTTATCGGCGAAGGGTCGCCGCGTCCACGCCGCTCACGCGCCGTAGAAGCCCCGGTACCAGGCAACGAAGCGCTGGATCCCCTCTGCGATCGGGACCTGCGGCCGGAAGCCCGTCAGCCGGGCAAGGTCCTCGACATCCGCCCAGGAGGCCATGACGTCGCCCGGCTGCATCGGCATGAGATGGGTGAGTGCCGGACGCCCGAGTTCGGCCTCCAGGAGCGCGACGACCCGGCCGAGTTCGACCGGGGCATCACCGCCAAGGTTGAAGAGCCGGTGCGGCGCGGCGCTGGTCGCGGGATCGGGCGCGGCAGACGACCAGTTGGGGTCGGGCCCGGGCGGCGCGGCCGCGACCCGGACAACCCCCTCCACCACGTCGTCGATATAGGTGAAGTCGCGGCTCATCCGGCCGCCGTTGAAGAGGTCGATCGGCCGCCCCTCCAGGATCGCCCGGGTGAAGAGGACCATGGCCATGTCGGGCCGGCCCCAGGGACCGTAGACGGTGAAGAAGCGCAGGCCCGTCGCGGGCAGGCCGAAGAGGTGGCTGTAGCTATGTGCCATCGCCTCGTTCGCCTTCTTGGTCGCGCCGTAGAGGCTGACCTGATGGTCGGCGCCCCGATGGGTCGAGAAGGGCATGGCGGTGTTGGCGCCGTAGACGGACGAGGAGGACGCGTAGACGAGATGCGCGACGCGACCATGCCGGCACGCTTCGAGGACGTGGAGAAAGGCCGTGACGTTCGCCCCGACATAGGCCCCGGGATCGACCAGCGAATGCCTGACGCCGGGCTGGGCCGCGAGATGGATCACGAGCGACGGGTCGTGCCGGCGAAACAACGAAGCCGTGTCGGCCGCGTCCGCGAGGTCGGTCCGCTCGAACCGGAAGCCCGGATTTGCCGCGAGTTCGGCGAGCCGCGCCTCCTTCAAGGCGACATCGTAATAGGGATCCAGATTGTCGACGCCAACCACCGGGCGGCCTTCGGTCAAAAGCCTCCGGCAGACATGGAAGCCGATGAAACCGGCCGCCCCCGTGACCAGCACATTGCCCGACACGTCTGCTCCGCCGCCGCGCCCCGCTCGGGCAAGGCCCCGCCATCCCGTGCCGGGCAGCCGCCGTCAAGGCACGGCATGACCTGCCGGGCTGGCGCGGCACATGCCTGTGCCCGCTCGTTGCGGCGCGTCACACGGGATCGTAACGTCGCAGGAAGCCTATCCGTGACCCGGAGACTGCCGCCATGATGAGCCAGGAGCAGAACGACCTCATCACCCGGACCGGGGCCGGCACCCCGGCCGGCGCGCTGATGCGGCGCTACTGGCAGCCGGCCGCGCTCGCGGACGAACTCGCGGGCGAGCGGCCGGTCGTGCCGGTGCGGCTGCTGGGCGAGAACTTCGTGCTGTTCCGCGACGGGCAGGGTCGCTACGGCCTCGTCGACCGCGACTGCCCGCATCGCGGCGCCGACCTCGCCTTCGGCCGGCTTGAGGAGGAGGGCTTGCGCTGCGCCTTCCACGGCTGGCTCTTCGCGGCCGACGGCACCTGCCTCGAGACGCCGGCCGAACCCGTGGGTTCGCAGCTCTGCCGCAACATCCGCCAGCGTGCCTATCCGGTCACGGAGCGGAACGGCATCCTGTGGGCCTGGCTCGGCGAGGGTGCGCCGCCGGCCTTTCCCGAGATCGACTGTTTCGTCGCACCGGACAGCCACACCTTCGCGTTCAAGGGCCTGATCGAGTGCAACTGGCTCCAGGCGCTGGAGGTCGGGATCGACCCGGCGCACGCCTCCTTCCTGCACCGCTTCTTCGAGGACGAGGAGGTGTCGCAATCCTACGGCAAGCAGTTCCGCGGCGCCTCGGCCGGCACCGAGATGCCGATGACCCGCATCCTGCGCGAATACGACCGGCCGATCATCAATGTGGAGCGGACCGAATACGGCCTTCGCCTCATCGCGCTGCGCGAGATCGACGGCGAGCGCACCCATGTCCGAGTGACGAACCAGCTCTTCCCGCACGCCTTCGTCATCCCGATGTCGACCGAGATGACGATCACGCAATGGCATGTCCCGGTCGATGACGAGACCTGCTACTGGTACGCGATCTTCACGAGCTACACGAAGCCGGTCGACAAGCCCAAGATGAGGGCGCAGCGGCTCGAACTCTACGAGCTGCCCGAATATCGCTCGCGCAAGAACAAGCGCAACCATTACGGCTTCGACCCGCACGAGCAGAAGCACGAGACCTATACGGGCATGGGCCACGACATCAACGTCCACGACCATTGGGCGGTGGAATCGATGGGGCCGATCCAGGACCGGACGCGCGAGCATCTCGGCTCGTCGGACAAGGCTATCATCCAGTATCGCCGCCTCTTGCGCGAGCAGATCGAGAAGGTCGCGGGCGGCGGGGAGCCGATGCTGTTCCTCGACGAGAAGAGCGCACGATCCATCCAGGGTCCGGGCACCATGGACGGGATCGGTCCGACCCGCGGCTGGGAGACCTATTGGATGGAGGTCGACGTCGCCCGCCGCCGCGCCGCCCCCTGGATGGCGCCCGTCCCGGCTGCCGTCCCGGGCGACGAGAGGATCGTGCATCTGAGCGCGGCGGAGTGAAGGGGCGCGCCTGCCTCTCCCGAGAGGGAGAGGTAGAGTCGGCGGCAGCCGACCGGGTGAGGGATGCGGAGTATCCGGAGAGGGATCGACCCTCACCCGGTTGCCCGCTACCGCGGTCGCTCGACCTCTCCCTCTCGGGAGAGGCAACGCGCCGATGACCTTCGTCGAACGGCACGGCCTCTGGTCCGACGACCAGAGGCGGCAGGCGGCCGAGATCGTGCGGCGGATCGAGGCTGAAGGTCTCGAAGTCGTCCGCTTCTCCTTCCCGGACCAGCACGGCATCCTGCGCGGCAAGACGCTGGTCGCCGGCGAGGCGATCCGGGTGCTGGAGAGCGGCGTCTCCGTGACGACGACGCTGCTGGCCAAGGACACGGCGCACCGGACCGTGTTCCCGGTTTTCTCCGCCGGCGGCGGCTTCGGCATGGCCGAGATGCAGGGCGGCGGCGATGCCCTGATGATCCCGGCCCCGGCGACCTTCAAAATCCTGCCCTGGGCGGAGAAGACCGGCTGGGTTCTCTGCGACCTGCATTTCGCAGACGGCGCGCCCGTGCCCTTCGCGACGCGCAACATCTATCGCCGCGTGCTCTCGGACCTCGCCGGGCGCGGCTTCGACTTCACGGCCGGGATCGAGGTCGAATGCCACATCTTCCGGCTCGTCGATCCGAAGATGGACCCGGCCCATGCCGGGCAACCGGGCGAGCCGCCCGCGGTCGCGCTCCTGTCGCCCGGCTACCAGTATCTGACGGAGCAGCGCTACGACCTGATCGAGCCGGTGCTGGAGATCATACGCCGCGACGTGCTGGCGCTCGGGCTTCCCCTGCGGTCGGTCGAGGTGGAATACGGCCCGAGTCAGTGCGAATTCACCTTCGCGCCGACGGTCGGGCTCGAGCCGGCCGACCTCATGGTCCAGTTCCGGAGCGCCGTGAAGCAGATCTGCCGCCGGCACGGCTTCCACGCCACTTTCATGTGCCGGCCAAAACTGCCGAACCTCGTCTCGTCGGGCTGGCACCTGCACCAGTCGCTCCGAAGTCGGGAGACCGGCACGAACGCCTTCGCGTCGGAGGGCAGCGACGATCTCCTGTCGGAGACCGGCCGTCGCTATCTCGCCGGCCTCCTCCACCATGCCCGCGCGGCGGCCGTGTTCACCACGCCGACGATCAACGGCTACAAGCGCCTGCGCGCCTATTCGCTCGCCCCGGACCGGGCGACCTGGGCGCGCGACAATCGCGGCGTGATGATCCGGGTGCTCGGCAGCCCGGGCGATCCCGCGACGCGGCTCGAGAACCGGATCGGCGAGCCGGCCGCGAATCCGTATCTCTACATGGCGTCGCAGATCCTCTCCGGGCTCGACGGCATCGACGGGGGACGCGAACCCGGGCCGTCGGCCGACACCCCCTACGAGGCCGAGGCCTCCCGGCTTCCCCGAAGCTTGCGGGAGGCCGTGCTCGCCCTCGAAGGCGACAGCTTCTTCCGAGAGCATCTCGGCGAGCGCTTCATCGACTACCTCGCCCACATCAAACACGCCGAGATCGACCGCTTCGAATCCGAGGTCAGCGATTGGGAGCACCGGGAGTATTTCGAGGTTTTTTGAGCGAAGGCCTAGTCTGCGCCGCGGGGCCGCGTCAGGCGCGAAGGCCTGTTGCGTGTGCCACGAAGGTGGGCGATGCCACGGCGTTATTTCGTGCTAGATCAACCGCGATGCGGCCGGCCATCGGAGAAGGCACAAGATGAGACGCGTTGGGTTCTTCGTAATCGCGGCCGCCGCGGTTGGTCTGGCAGGGCTGCCGGCCCTGGCCGATACGGTCAAGGTCGGGGTCATCGGTCCCTTCTCGGGGCCCTTCGGCATCTTCGGCAAGAACTTCAAGGCCGGGATCGAGGCCTACCAGTCCAAGAACGGCAAGACCGTGAAGGGCCACAATGTCGAGTTCATCTACCGCGACCTCGACGCGATCGATCCCGCGAAGGCGAAGGCGCTCGCCCAGGAGCTGATTGTCAAGGATCGGGTGCAGTATCTGGCCGGCGCCTATTTCACTCCGGACGCGATGGCGATCACGACCGTCATCGACCAGGGCAAGACGCCCTTCGTGGTCATGAACGCGGCGACGTCCTCCATCACGGAGAAGAGCCCGCTGGTCAGCCGGACCTCCTTCACGCTCTGGCAGATCACCGTTCCGGCCGCGAAGGCCGCGATCGAGGAGGGCGCGAAGCGGGCCGTGGTCGCGGTCAGCGATTACGGGCCGGGCCTCGACGCCGAGGCGGCCTTCAAGAAGACCTTCGAGGCCGATGGCGGCACGGTGACGGATTCTATCCGCATGCCGGTGCGGACGACCGACTTCGGCCCCATCATGCAGCGCGTGAAGGACACCAAGGCGGACGCCGTCTTCGCCTTCCTGCCGAGCGGCCCGCCGACCCTGGCCTTCGTCAAGGCCTTCATCGACAACGGCCTCAAGGCCGCCGGCATCAAGCTCATCACCACGGGCGACCTGACGCTCGAGACCGACCTGCCGGCGCTGGGCGATGCCGCGCTCGGCATCATCTCGACCTACGGCTATGCGATGTCGCACGATTCGCCCGAGAACAAGGCCTTCCTGGCCGAGCTGAAGAAGGTCGGCCTGCCCGAGAAGGAAGTCGTGATGACCGCGGTCGCGGCCTATGACGGCACCCGGCTCCTCTACCGGATGATCGAGGCGACCGACGGCAAGCAGGACCCGGCGAAGGCGATGGATGCCGTCAAGGGCTATGCCTGGGAGAGCCCGCGCGGCCCGGTCTCGATCGACCCGAAGACCCGCCACATCCGCCAGAGCATCTACAAGCGCGTGGTGGAGAAGAAGGACGGCGAGTATATCAACCGCGAGATCAAGGCCTATCCGGATCAGCCCGATTTCGGCCTGATGCAATAAGGCCCGGCCTTCGGGGCCCGCGGTTCGGATCACACGGCCCCTCGTGCAGACGGCCGTCTCGATCCTGTTCGACGCGCTCGCCTACGGGATGGTGCTGTTCATCATCTCGATCGGCCTCTCGGTGACGATGGGGCTGATGCGGGTCGTGAACCTCGCGCATGGCGCCTTCGCGATGATCGGAGGCTATCTGGCCTCCTGGGCGACTCTGTCGCTCGGCTTGCCCTACGGGGTCGCCATCCTTCTCGCGGTGGCAGGCGCCGTCTTGCTCGCGATCCCGCTCGAGATGACACTCTATCGACGGATCTATGGCGCCTCCGATCCGCTGGTGCAGGTGCTGATGACGATCGGCATCACCTTCGCGGTGATAGGCGCGGCGAACTGGGCATTCGGGCCGACGCTGAAGACGATCCCTCTCCCCGCAGCCTTCACGGGCCCGGTCGATCTCGGCTTCCGGACCGTGCCGGCCCATCGCCTCGTCGTGATCGCGACCGGCGCCGCCGTGGCGCTCGGGCTCTGGCTCCTGATCGAGCGGACCGATTTCGGCATCCGACTCCGGGCGGCGGTCGACAACCCGTCGATGGCGGCCGCGCTCGGGATCCGGACGCAGCGGATCTACGCCTTCGCCTTCGCGCTCTCCGTGGGGCTCGGCGCCCTCGGCGGCGTGATCGGGGCCGAGATCCTGCCCGTCGAGCCCTATTACGCACTCCGCTACATGGTCACCTTCCTGGTCGTGGTCTCCGTCGGCGGCGCGGGATCGATCTCGGGCGCGCTCCTGGCCGCGCTGCTCCTCGGCTTCGTGGATACGACCAGCAAGTATCTCCTGCCGGAATACGGCGAGTTCTTCTTCTATGCGGCCGTGATCGCGGTCGTCTGGACCTTTCCGCGCGGCCTCCTGGGACGGGCCCATTGAGCGCGCCCACGGCTTCGGTGTCCGCTCCTGCCCGGTCGCGGTCGCACGGTCGCATCGTCCGTCGGGACCGCCTGGTCACGCTCCTCGGCATGGCCGCGATCGCGGCCGCCGGGGCGGTCGGCTTCTTTCTCTTCCCCTACGATCTCGGCCTGCTGAGCCGGATCTGCGCGATGGCGCTTCTCGTCCTCTCCCTCGACCTCGTCGTCGGCTATTGCGGGGTGGCGACGCTCGGCCACGCCGCGCTGTTCGGGGCGGGTGCCTACGGGGCCGGGGTCGTGGCCGTGCATGCTGGGATTACGGAGCCGTTGACGCTGCTCCTGATCGGGATGGCGGCCGGCGGCGTCTCGGGCCTCGTGTCCGGCCTCGTCATCCTGCGGGCCTCCGGCCTGCCGCAACTCGTCCTGTCGATCGCGGTGGTCCAGCTCGCGGGCGCGCTCGCGAACAAGGCATCGACCGTCACGGGCGGCAGCGACGGGCTGTCCGGAATCACGCCGAAACCCTTGTTCGGAACCTTCGAGTTCGATCTCTACGGCCAGACCGGATACGTTCTCGGCATCGCGCTCCTGATCGTCGTCTTCGGGCTCCTGCGGCTTCTCGTGCGCTCGCCCTTCGGGCTCCTCTGCCGCGGCATCCGCGAGGACGAGATCCGCGTCCGGGCGCTCGGAGCCCGCATCAAGCCGGCGCTCGTCACCATGTACGGCATCTCGGGGCTCGTCGCCGGCTTGGGCGGCGCGCTGTCCGCGATCACGACGGGCGTCGTCGGGCTCGACAGCGTCAGTTTCGAGCGGTCCGCGACGGCGCTCGTGATGCTCGTCTTCGGCGGGTCGGGGTCGCTGTCGGGCGCCATCATCGGCACCGTCGTCTTCCAGGTCTTCGAACATATCGTCTCGGCCGCGAACCCCTTCCACTGGCTCACCATCATGGGCCTTCTCCTCATCGCCGTGATGCTGTTCCTGCCAGGCGGATTGCAGAAGATCGTGGCCTCCGTCCCGGGCCTGTGGAGGCGGCGGTGAGCGCGCTCCTCACCGTGGAAGCCCTGCGGAAATCCTTCGGCGGATTGCGGGTCAGCCAGGATATCTCGCTCACCCTGTCGCCCGGCGACCGCGTCGCGCTGATCGGCCCGAACGGGGCCGGCAAGACCACCTTCGTGAACCTCGTCAGCGGCCAGCTCCGCCCCGATGGCGGCCGCATCCGGCTCGGCGACGAGGATGTGACCGACCAGGGCGTCGAGGCCCGGGTCCGGCGGGGGCTCGTCCGCACCTTCCAGATCAGCCGCCTGTTCCAGGACATGAGCGTCGTCGAGAACGTGCTTCTGGCTCTGCTGCAGCGCCATGGCCGAACCGGTCGACTCCTGCGGAACGCCCATGCCGATCCGGTGCTGGAGGACGAAGCCCACGCGATCCTGGGTCAACTCGGCCTCGGCTTTGTCGCCGAAGCGCTCGTCCGGGAAATCGCCTACGGGCAGCAGCGGCTGGTCGAGATCGCGATCGCAGTCGCGCTGCGGCCGAAGGTGCTGCTCCTCGACGAGCCGGCCGCCGGGGTGTCGCGCGCGGAAGCGCCCCGCATCGTCGAGGCGATCGACCGCCTGCCCTCCGACATCGCCGTCCTGATGATCGAGCACGACATGGACCTGGTGCTCCGCTTCGCCCGACGGGTCGTGGTCCTGGCCTCCGGGGCGGCGATCTTCGACGGCTCCCCTGCCGCGGTCGTCGCCGATCCCCGGGTGCGCGAAGCCTATCTCGGCAATTACGCCGGAACGGCTCACGCATGAGCGGCGCCGCCTCGCTCGAGGTGACAGGGCTCACCGCCGGCTACGGCGCGACGCAGATTGTCGAGGAGGCGAGCTTCGCCGTGGCGGCGGGCGGGCGCCTCGCCGTGCTGGGCCGGAACGGTGTCGGCAAGACGACGCTGCTCGCCGCCCTGATGGGCCTCGCCCGCCGGCATGAGGGTCAAATCCTCCTCGACGGGCAGGATGTCGCGGCGCTGTCCACGCCCGAGCGCGCCCGGCGGGGTCTCGGCTACGTGCCGCAGACCCGCGACGTCTTCCGCTCGCTCACCGTGGAGGAAAACCTCGTCGCCGGCCTGAAGGAACGGCCCCGCTCGGCGCTGGTCGAGGCCTATGCGATGTTCCCGCGGCTAGGAGAACGGCGCCGGCAGACCGCCTCGCTCCTCTCCGGCGGCGAGCAGCAGATGCTGTCGACCGCCCGGACCGTGCTCGGCCGGCCGCGCGTCCTCCTCCTCGACGAACCGCTCGAGGGCCTGGCGCCGGTCATCTGCGACGAACTCATGGCGGCGCTTCACCGGCTGACCGAGAGCGGCGACATGACGATCGTCCTCGTCGAGCAGCAGATCGAGCGCGCCCTCGACTTCGCCCAGGACACGGTGGTCATGGACCGGGGCCGCATCGTCTGGTCCGGCCCGAGTCCGTTACTCCGGAGCGACCAGGCCTCGATCGAGCGCCATCTCGGCGTCGGGGCCTTTCATTGAGGCGCTGGGCGGCGCTCCGGTTCGGGCTGGTCCTCGCCCTCACGACGACCAGCTTCGGCCTCTGCGCGGCTCCTTCTCCTCTCGCGGGAGAAGGAGCTCCCGGACACGACTCGGCTGACAGACAGGCCCAGCCGGCCGAAACCGCCTCCTTCCCCTCCCTGTACACCGACCCGCAGCCCTTCCTGGCCGCGATCGCGGCGGAGCGGCAACCTGCGCCGGCGCGGCCGCCGACCGTCACCGGCATCACCGTCCCGCACCACCTGCTTGCGGCGGACCTGATCGCGCGGGGCTTCTGGGCCGCCCAGGGCAACCGCTACGACCGGATCGTCATCCTGTCGCCAGACCATTTCAACCGAAGCCGCAAGCCCCTTGCGACGAGCGCGCACGACTTCGACACCGTGTTCGGGAGGCTCGCGACCGATCGCGATGCGGTTGGAACGCTCGTCGCGGATAGCGAGCTGTTCGAGGTTTCGGATCTCTTCGACCGCGAGCACGGCATCGCGGCCCTGCTGCCCTTCGCGAAGCACTTCTTTCCCGACGCGAAGATCGTCCCGATCGCGATCTCGCTCCGGGCGGGCCGGGCCGAGTGGGACCGGGCGACGGCGCTCCTGGAGAAGCTTGCCGGACCGGGCACGCTCGTCGTGCAATCGACCGACTATTCCCACTACCTCCCGGTGGTCGCGAGCCTCGCCCGCGACCAGGAGACCTTGAACGTGATCGCGGCCGAGGATCCGGCCGCGATCGAGCGACTCGTCTCGTCGGACCACATGGATTCGCGGGGCGCGCAGTATGTCCAGATGAGCTTACAGGCGTCGCGCGGGTCCCGAGGGACCGTGATCGCGAGCCGGAACTCGGTCGAATACGTGCCGCATGCCTCGCGCACGACGAGCTACCTCGTCTCGGTCTATGCGACCGAGACCGAGGCCTTCCCTTACGCCTATCCGGACCAGGAGGTCCTCGTCTTCGGTGGCGACGCCTTTCCGGGGCGCTGGCTAACCAAGGCGCTCGCCACGCCCGCCATCGCCGACGCGATCGCGGCGCGGGTCAGGACCCTGACCGGCGGGGCGCCGCTCGTCCTCAACCTCGAAGGCGTGCTGCTGACCGAACCGCCGGAAGGCATCGGCGACCATCTCCACGCGATCCATGCCGGGCTCGCTTTGCCCATCCTGAAGGCCATGAACGTCAAGGCCGCCGGCCTCGCCAACAATCACAGCTTCGATCTCGGTCGTGACGGCTACCGCGAGACGATCGCCCATTTGGAGCGAACCGGGATCATGCCGATGCCGCACGGACGGGTCGCCGATCTCGGGCCTGTCCGGATCATCCCGCTCAACTTCGTCGGCCGGAACGACCGCTCCGGCTTCCCGGTGGTGCGGGAGGGCGATCTCGACACGCTCTGCCGAGCGGCCGCGCGCCCGCCCCTCGTCGCCTTCGTGCATTGGGGCGTCGAATACGCGACCGATATCGGCCCGGCCGAATACGAGGCCGCCCGCAATCTGCATCGCTGCGGGGTCGGCGCGATCATCGGCGCGCATAGCCACCGTGCCGCCGCCCGGATCGAGGCGCCGCAGGGCGGCGAATACGCGCTGCTTCCGTCCCTCGGAAACTTCCTCTTCGACCAGACCTCGCCCCGGGGCACAGGCGCCCTTCTCGAGCTGCGCCGCTTCCGCCAGGGCACCTTCGCGGTGCGGCTGATCCCGCTGCCGAACCTGTTCGAGCTCGGCAACGCGCTGCTGCGTGGGCGCGAGGCGGGTGACGTCACTGGTTCAGATACTGGTCCGTCAGGCGGTTCGGCCGGAAATAGGTGAGCGCGATCGGCCGCGAGGCGATCTGCCGGCCATCGGCCGTCTGCAGCACGACCTTGAATTTGTGTTCGGAGGATTTCGGGGCCTGCAAGGTGACGGTGTAGCGCGCGCTGCCGCCTGCCCGGACGGTGCGCTCGAAGGCGACCGGCAGCCGGTAGCGCGTCTGGTCGAGCCGGAACTCGAGCGGCTTCTTGCCGACGGCCTCCTTCTCGGCCCCCTCGCCGCATTCCGCCTCGACCGGGGTGCGGGCCAGCAGGAGCCGCGCGTTGAAGGGAGATGACCGGGTCTTCTGCTCGCCACCTTGCGTCCGCCACCCGTAATCGAGCGTGCCGCCCGCGTGGAGGACGATGTCCCGCTCATCGAGCCGAACGAGACGCCCGAGGGTGCCGAAATAGCCGGTCGCCACGATCTCGGCGAGGCAGGCGCCGGGATTGCCCTTGGACTTGCAGGCGATGCCGCCGCTCTGGGCCCGCTGCTTCAGGATATCGGTCTTGACCCCGGCGGCCCGGAGCTCGGCCTCAAAATCGACCTTGCTGACGGTCGTGACATTGCCGACCTCTTTCGTGATCGCAGACGGCGAGGCGGCGTTCGAGCGTGGCGCCACGAAGTTGAAGCGGAGCTTGGCGCCTTCCGCCGCACCCCAGCCGAAATTCTCGAGTTCGTAGCGCGGGGAGAAATCGGAACGGGCCCGCGCGCTGCATTCGCCCGAGGAGCCGCCGCTCATCTGGATCGCGGGCTGAAGATCGGTATTGCTCGCATCCACGTCGAGATAGGCCCCGCGCACCCGGACCGGGGCAGCCGCCCGGTTCTGCACCTCGAAGACGAGCGACAGAGGCGGCATGTCGCCGGCCGCGAAGGCGAAGATGCCGTAGCTGCCGCGCCCGGTGATCCCCTCCTCGCGCTCGGTCAACTGGATCTCGCCATTGCCCTTCCAGGCATCCATCAGCCGCCCCTTGCTCGGCCGGATCAGGAGTCCGCTCTCGGCATTGCTGGTCGTGTATTGCAGGAGGTCGGGATCATCGACGCGATCGACCGTGATGCCGAGCCGGATGTCGTCATTCGCAGCGACTCCGGGGCCGAGCTGCGCGACCCGGAGCTTGCGGGAATTCGCGACCTCCTCGCCGGCCACCCATCGCGACTGGTAGGCGCCGCCGCCCGGCAGGATCGTGCGGCCCCGTCCCTCCCGCAGCCCGCGCCGGAACAGGCCCTCGAAGATCTCGCCGTCGACGTCGTAGAACCGGCCCAGGCCTTCCGCGCCACCATGCTCGAACCGACCGGCATATTCGGCGCCGTTGCCGAGCTTCATCGCGCCGGTGCCGGCCGGGCGCCCGCCGACCCAGCCACCCTCGTAGGACAGGCCCTGCCGATCGCGATAGCTCCCGACGCCGTCCGGACGACCGGCCTGCATGCGGCCGCGATACTCGGCCACGAAGGAGGCCGGATCGTAGGAGGGCTTCCCGGCGGCCCGCCAGACGAGCCGCCCCTGGCCGGTGATGCGTTCCGCCTCGCCATCCGCCGGACGATCCGGCAGCCAGGTGAAGTCGAGCCCCCGCGACGGCGTGGGGTCCCAAACCGTGTAGAGCTTGCGGACGAGCGCCTGGGCCTTCGGATCGTAGACCGGCTGGCTGCGGCTGCGCCACGCTCCCGCTTCGGCCGGAAGGGCGACGACTACGCGGGCCGTCGGGGAGGCGTCGTCCTCCTCCGCCCCGGCCGAGCCGCACAGCGCTAGGGCGAAGAAGACGCCGGCCAGAAGGGTTGCCGCTGATCCGAGATGCCGGTCCGCCATCGCTCGCTCCCTCCGCCTCGAAATCCTATCGCCCGAAACGGCCGGCCGGAAGGTCCATCACGGACCCGGCGCGACGGCGAGATCGAGCGTCTCCGCCCGCCGCACCCAGGCCGCCTCGTCAAACCCGATCGCCTGCAGCGTCCCGCCCGATGTCGCGACGACCAGCGTGTCCGGACCGGCCCAGCTGAGCCCGTTCGCCGGCCGCCGCGAACCGAGCTGCGTCGGACCGGCGGAGGGCTGCAACGACAGGTGTCGCTCGAACCCGGTCGCCGCGACCGTCCAGAGATAGAGCCGCCCATCGACGCCGAGCGCCGCGAGCCGAGCGCCGTCGGGACTGAAGGCGACCGCCTTCGTCTGCGGCGATTCCGTCCGGAGCGTCGTCCAAGTGCCGGCGCTGCGGTCGAGCACCCGGACGTCCTCGTCGTCCGCCGTGACCGCGAGCCGGCGGCCGTCCGGGCTCTCCGACAGGCTTTCGGGACCGCCGCGCTCGCCAGCCGGCCTGTCGGCCGCGGAGCGTAGAACGGTGTGGGTTTTCGCGGCGGGCTGCCAGCGGCGGATCTCGCCCCGGACGTAGGTCGCGACGAGCGAGGCGCCGTCGGGGCTCGCGAGGAGGCCCCAGGGATCCGTGCCGGGACCGATCGCCGGCAGGAACGCGTCCTGTCCGGTCGCGGGGTCGTGCAGCGCGATGCGGCCATCTCCCAGCGCGACGGCGAGCATGCGCCCGCCACCGGTCCAGGCCAGGCCCGGGTTGGCATTCGCGTCCCAGCGTTTCACGACAGGCTCGCCGTCGCCGCCGCTTGCCGGCCAGATCGCGACGGCCCCGTCGTCATGGACCGCCGCGATGCGGCCGTCGGGCGCCCAGGCGACCGAGCGCGTCTCGAACTCGCCGCCCGGCCTGTGCAGCACCCGTCGCAGGGCATGGGTGCGCCGGTCCCAGATCCTGACGGCGCCGTCGCCGCCGCCGGCCGCGACCAGGCTGCCGTCCGGGCTCGCCTGGACGCGAAGCAGGTTCACCATCCGCTCGGGACGGAAAGCCGCGCCGACCTGTCCCGTCGCGTCGGATCGCCAGACCCGCACGATGCCGTCGGAGAAGGCCGTCGCGAGCCGGTCGCCCGCGGGCGACCAGGCCGTCGCGACCACGACGCCGCGCTGGCCCGGCAGGCGCGTCGATCCCGCCGACGCGACGCCCGACGCCTCGGACCGGCGCAGCCACCAGAGGCAGGCCGTCGTCTCGCCGCAGCTGAACGCCGCCTTCGTCCCGACCGGCGAAGCGGCCACGCTGCCGACCGGTCGCGTCGACATGCCCGCCCGCAAGACCACGCTCCCCTGAACCGGGTCGACGATCACGGCCTCGCCCGACGCCGTGCCGGCGGCAAGCCAGGCGCCGCCCTCGCCGAAGCCGATCGAGGTCACGGGCGAGCCGAGCGCGACCGTCCGGCCATGCGGCGCACCCGACGGCTCGAAGACGAAGACGTTGCCGCCCTCGTCGCCCATCGCGACCTTGGTCTCGCTCTCGTCGATGGCGACCGACAGGGCTGGACCTTCGCTCAGGCGGCGTGTCGTGCAGCTTTGCCCGTCGCAGGTCGCGAGGCTCAGGCCCTCGCCGTTGGCGGCGGATGCGACGAGGGCGCCGGTCCGGCCGATCGCAGCCGCGTCGACAACCGTGTTCGGGCCCGGGCGGACGAGCTCGACCGCCTTCGGGTCCGACCGCCCGATGGCCAGGACCGAGCCGTCCGAGAGCGCGGCCACGACCCTGTCCGGCGCGACCCGCCGGATGGCTCGCACGAAGGCATGGCCCGCCTTCAGGTCTTCGACCGGCGGCGAGGGCCAGGCGGCCGCGTCGAATGTGCGGTCGCCAGGCTGGCCCGGCACCGGGATCCGGCGCAGGACCCCGCCCTGCGAGGCGAAGCCGAGCGTGCCGCCGTCGAGCCAGGCGAGGGCCTGGGCGGGACCATCGGGGAGCTTCACCGTGCCGGCGAGGTTCGGGATATCCAGGAGGGCGGCGAGGAGCGCCGAGCGCGTATCCTCCCGCGGCAGCTGCCGGTAGGCCCGGAGCGCGCTGCGCATCGCCTCGACCGGATCGTCGTCGCGGAGCTCGGCCTGGGATTTCGCCACCCAGCGCCCAGCCTCGGCCGAGGCGAGCGCGTCGGCGGTGCGCTGCTTCTGCATCTGGTTCAGCGCCGCGAAACCGCCGGCGGCGGCGAGGCCGATCGCGACCGCGACCGTGGCCGCGATCGTGAGCCGGGCAAAACGGCGCGAGGCCGCGGCCCGGGCCTGCGCTGCCGCAGCCTTTTCCTCCGCGGCCAGCCGGTCAGCCTCGGCGAGCCGAAGCTGGCTTTCGGCCAGCCGGCGCTCGTTCTCGATCCGCTGCAGGCGGGCCTCTTCCTCAGCGTCGTCGCGCGTGCGGCAGCCCGCGAGGTAGTCTCGCGCCGTCTCGCCGAGGTCGCCGGCGAGGTCCTGGCGGGCCGCGATCGTCTCGGCCTCGGCAAGGCGGGTGCCGGTATGGTTCAGCCAGTCCTGGCCTCGCGCATTCGCAACCCAGTCACGGGCGGCGCGCTTCACGGCCTCCAGGATGGTGAGGGCGGAGAAATCCTCCTCGAGCCAGCCCCGCAGCAAGCCCCATTGCCGCAGCAGCGCTTCGTGCGCCGGCTCGATCGTGGTCTCGACCCGCTCCCCCGCGGTGTCCCGCAGGACCGACCGGTCGATCGAGAGGAGCCGCTGCTCGACCAGGAGACGGATGAGCGGTTCGGCCTCCCTCGGGATGTCAGAGAGCGGCACCCGTCGCCGTCGCGGGCTCGCGGTCTCCGGGTCGACATTGGCGAGCCACGGAATCAGCCCGCGCCGGAGCAGGAGGAGGCGGGAGGCGGGATCGCGCGGCAGGCGGGCATCGTGGTCGGCTGCCACCATGGCTCGCCGGACCGCGGCCTCGATCGCGCCCCGGATGCCGCCGAATTCCTCGTAATCCTCTAGCCGGAGCGCGCCGCCGCCGCCGAAATCGAGATAGAGCTGGCCGAGCGTGAAGGCGAGGAGCGGCAGCGCGTCCGAGCCGCCCCCCCGCTCGATATCCTCGAGCAGCCGCTGGGTCAGCCGCGCCTCGATCGCGAGCGGCCGGTTGGTCCCCGCGAGGCGGGCCGCCGGGCCCTCGATCACGGTCTGGTAGGCGCCGCGCGGCATCGGCAGGAGCGGTAGGGTACGCTGGCGCAGGCCTTCCAGCGGCTTCGCGGTCTCGAGATGGTCGTAGGAATCCGACCGGATCGTGAACAGCACGATCACGGCCGGGTCGTCGGCGGTGACGAGGTCGCGCACGAACGCCAGCAACTCCTCGCCCTCGCAATCCTGCCGGAACAGCTCCTCGGCCTGGTCGATCGAGATCGTGACCATCGGCGGCTTCGCCGCGCCCTCGGCATCGGGCATCACGGTTTGGGCCCGGCCCGCGAGCCGGGCGAGCAAAGGCTTCAGCGTCGCGGCCCCGCCGGCGAGGGCGGTCCGGATCGCGGCGCGGGATTGCGGGATGCCGCGGGCCGCGAGCGCCGCTTCGAGCGCCGGCAGGAGGCCGCTCTCGCCGGTCACGGCCCCGCCCTCGGGCCGGATCACCGGCAGGGCCAGGAAGGTGCGGTCGTCGCGCGCGAGCCGCGGCAGGAGGCCCGCCCGGAGGAAGGACGACTTCCCGGCCCCAGACGCCCCGATGATCACGAAGAGGCGCGGCGCGGCGGCCTCCGCAAGGCCCCGCAGCATGTCGAGGCCCTCGACGATCGGCGCATCGCGGCCGAAGAAGATGCCGGCATCCTCGGCTTCCAGCGCCTTCAGACCGCGATAGGGCGACCGGCCCGGATCGGCGTCCGGCGGCCAGGCGAAGAAGCGCGGATCGAGCCCGGCCCGGGCAAGGCCGTCTTTCAGGCGGGCCAGGCCCTCGTTCGAGAAGGTGACATGGATCTCCTCATGCGTCCGAGGGAGCTCCGTCCGGATCATGCGGTGATCCTGGCCGGAGGCGAGGTCGACCATCTGGAAGGTCTCGGTCACCTCGGAGGGCAGCTCCGCGACCGGGATGACCTCGACCAGAGCGCCGAAGAGCCGCTTGTTCAGCCGGCGGGCAAGATCATATTCCTTGCGGCACCAGCGCGAGGCGATCCAGGGTCGCGAGACGAGGAACAGCACCGCTTCGCAGCGCGAGGCCGCCTCGTTCAGCGACCGTTCCCATTTCTCGCCGGCCGCGATGCCCCGATCGGGCGTGATGTCGAGGAAGACGTCGTCCCAGCCCTGCTCCCTCAGCCATTTGAGCAAAGCCGCCGCTTCGGCGTTGTTCTGGCTGGAATGGCTGATGAAGAGACGCGACATGGGCGCCTGGAGCCTCTCTCCGGTGCCGGGAGCGGAACCTCTTTTGGGTAGAACGCACCCGCGATACGGTCAAGCTTGCGGGTCGGCTGCTCCCATCCGGGGCTGCGGCATGCTGACCGGGCGTGGAACGGAGCGGTCGGCGCGGCTTTGCTGCAGTGCAACATGACAGGACACCGCGTGATCGGCCCAGCAGAGATCGACGAGATGATGGCGGAATATGCCGAGACGATCGCCTGGACGGGTGCCGGCGAGACGTCAGCCCCGTCGTGGCCGCTCTTCGTGCGCGAGCATCACCTGGACGAAGCCGACCGGCAGCTGATCGGCAGCCAGGCCGGCGCGGTCGTCACCTGCCCGAAGGCGGCGACGTAACCGATCGCTCGTGCTGCAGGATCACGGGCCGGCGCAGCGGAGTTAACCCTCGTAGGGTTGCTGGGCCGCGGCGGGAGCAGCCGAGAGAAGGCTAAGCCCAATCGTCACGACAGCCCCGGTTCGCATGGCTTTCTCTCCGACCTGTCCGATATCTTCCGACGAGGTGGCTGGCCGGGCAACGATCCTGAACGCATCGGCCTCGGCGGCGTCCGGAGACGATGCAGCCCTCGAATGACGCCCGCCCCGCAAGGCCAGTATCACCCGTCGGAACCGAAGCTGCCTTCCGGCTTTCGCCCGACGTCGCAGCCATGTCCGCGCCCTACGAAAGTTCTTCCATGCGGTACAACAATCTTGGCCAGACCGGCCTTCTGGTGTCCGAGCTGTGCCTCGGCACCATGACCTTCGGTGGCACCGGCGAGGTCTGGAGCAAGATCGGCGACCTCGGCCAAAGCGAGGCCGACGCGCTGATCAAGGTCGCGCTCGACGGCGGCATCAACTTCCTGGACACGGCGGACGTCTATTCCGAGGGTCGCTCGGAGGAGATTACCGGGCAGGCCATCAAGAATCTCGGCATCGCGCGCGAGGATGTCGTGGTGGCCACGAAAGGGTTCGGGCGGGTCGGCTCCGCTCCCGGCCCGAACCGGGTCGGCGCCTCCCGGGCCCACATCCTCCAGGCCTGCAAGAACAGCCTGCGGCGGCTCCGGCTCGACCATGTCGACCTCTACCAGCTGCACGGTTTCGACGCCGCGACCCCGGTCGAAGAGATGCTGGAGGCGCTGGACGTGCTCGTTCGGCACGGCCACGTCCGCTATGTCGGGGTCTCGAACTGGGCCGCCTGGCAGGTCGCGAAGGCGCTCGGCATCGCGGAGCGGAAGAACCTCGCCCCGCCCCGCATATTGCAGAGCTACTACACCCTGGCCGGCCGCGACCTCGAGCGCGAGATCGTGCCGATGCTCCTGTCCGAAAAGGTCGGCCTGATGGTCTGGAGCCCGCTCGCCGGCGGCCTCCTGTCCGGCAAATACGATCTCGACGAGGCCGACGACACGACGCAAGGCACCGGCCGGCGCGCCAGCTTCGACTTCCCGCCCGTCGAGCGGCCTCGCGCCCGCGCCGCCGTCGTGGTGCTCCGCGAGATCGCTGGCGAGAAGGGCTGCAGCGTGGCCCAGGTCGCGCTCGCCTGGCTGCTGCACCAGCCCGTCGTCACGAGCGTCATCGTCGGCGCGAAACGGCCGGACCAGCTTGCCGACAATCTCGGGGCGGTCGACGTCGTGCTGACAGACGACGACCTCGCCCGCCTCGATGCCGCGAGCGCATTGCCGAAGGAGTATCCGGGCTGGATGATCGAGCGGCAGGCGGGGCTCAGGCCGAAGCAGGGGGGGCGGCGGGCGGGATGAGAATTGGCCGTCGTGCGTGCGTCGAGGCTCGCCTCAAGCCTTGGCCAGATCCCCCACGAGGCTCGCCGCGACCGTCATCTTCGATACGGTAAGCCCGGAGGCCGCGATGGCTTCCACGGCGCCCCGGATACGGTCGGCTTCGCCGCCGCGGATAGCTTGCCAGGCCGAAAGGGCGTCGGGGCCGGTCGCATCACCCGTCACCACCTCCGAGGTCAGGCGGCGGTGAGCTTCGGCCACGGAATCGATGGCGCGGTCGCGGGCGAGGCGGTCGTAATGGTCGAGGACCGGGATCGTGGAGGCAGCCTCGGCGAGCTCGCCCAGTCGGAACAGGGCGCCGACCGCGAAATGCGTCGCGGCGACGTCGGTGATCGCTCGGCCGGTACGACGAGCGACCAGCACGATGTCCGGCGCGGCCGCGAGGTCCGGGAGTGCGGCGAGGCGGCGGGCAAGGCCGGCCGGCACGCCGCCGCTGGCGACGGATTCGGACCGGGCCGTCCAGGCCTCGCGTCGTGCCGCTGAAAGGGCGGAGTCCAGCGCCGCCGAGACCTCGGCGATGCCGGCCCCATATTGCCCGACGACGTCGTCGAGCGAGCGCGTCTTGAAATCGACGTTGCGGATGAACCAGACGATGCGGGACAGCATCAGCTCCTGGACCGCGGCATAGAGCGCGAGCTGCTGCTCGCCCGGGACCTTGCCGTCGAGCGCGTCGATTCCCCAATAGAGGTCGGTGAGGCCGAAAGAATCGCGCGTCGCCGCATAGGCGGCCGCGATGGTGGTGGCGTCGGCGCCCGTGTCGTCGACGAGGCGGGTGACGATCGCGGGGCCGCCCCGGTTCACGATGGCGTTCGCGAGTTGCGTGGAGATGATCTCCCGGCGCAGCCGATGATCCGAAACCGAATCCGGGAAGCGGTCCCGAAGCGCGGCCGGAAAGTAGCGGTCGAGCTCGCGCGACAGATACGGGTCATCCGGCACGGATGAGGCGAGAAGTTCGTCGTGCAAGGCGAGCTTGGCATAGGCGAGGAGCACCGAGAGCTCCGGCCTTGTCAGTCCCTCGCCGGCCTGGCGCCGGGCCGCGAGCGCGGCCTCGTCCGGCAGGAATTCGATCGGGCGGTCGAGCCGGCCCTCCCCTTCCAGCACCTGCATCAGGCGGGACATGAAGCCGAGATCAGCCGTCCCGCGCCGCTGCGACAGGGAAAGCGCCAGCGTCTGCAGATAGTTGTTGCGCAAGACGAGGCTCGCGACCTCGTCCGTCATCTCCCGCAAGAGCGCGTTCCGGTCGTCCGGAGCGAGACGGCCGTCGCGCTCCGGGACGGAGAGCGCGATCTTGATATTCACCTCGATGTCCGAGGTGTTCACCCCGGCCGAATTGTCGATCGCGTCGGTGTTCAGCCGGATCCCCGCCCGGGCCGCCTCGACGCGGCCGCGCTGGGTCATGCCGAGATTGGCGCCCTCACCCACGACCTGGGCCCGGATCTCGCGGCCGGCGATCCGGATCGGGTCGTTGGCGCGGTCGCCGGCGGCCGCATCGGTCTCGTCTGAGGCCCGCACATAGGTGCCGATGCCGCCGAAGAAGAGGAGGCCGACCGGTGCGCGCAGGATCGCGCTCATCAGCTCGGACGGAGCGATCTCGCTCTGCCCGAGGCCCAGGGCCTTCTGGGCCTCGGGCGAGAGCGGGATCGACTTCGCGGAGCGCGGAAACACGCCGCCGCCGGCCGAGATCAGGCCCTTGTCGTAATCCTGCCAGCTCGAGCGCGGGAGGGCGAAGAGACGCTCGCGTTCCAGGAAGGCGAGATCCGCGTCCGGGTCCGGGTCGATGAAGATGTCGCGGTGGTCGAAGGCGGCCACGAGCTTCACGCTCTGCGAGAGCAGCATGCCGTTGCCGAACACGTCGCCCGACATGTCGCCCACGCCCACGACCGTGACCGGCTCCTTCTGGATGTCGACGTCGATCTCGCGGAAGTGCCGCTTCACGGCCTCCCAGGCGCCCCGGGCCGTGATCGCCATCTGCTTGTGGTCGTAGCCGTTCGAGCCCCCGGACGCGAAGGCGTCGCCGAGCCAGTGGCCGCGCTCGAGCGAGATCGCGTTCGCGATGTCGGAGAAGGTGGCCGTACCCTTGTCGGCGGCGACCACGAGATAGGGGTCGTCGCCGTCGCGCCGCACCGTATCGGCGGGGTGGACCACGGTTGCGCCGTCGAGATTGTCGGTGAGGTCGAGGAGGGTGCGGACGAAGAGCCGGTAGGCCTCCGTCCCCTCGGCGAGCCAGGCGGCCCGGTCCGAGGCCGGCGGCAGGAGCTTCGGGAAGAACCCGCCCTTGGCGCCGACCGGCACGATCACGGCGTTCTTGACCTGCTGCGCCTTCACGAGGCCCAGCACCTCGGTGCGGAAGTCCTCCGGCCGGTCGGTCCAGCGCAGGCCCCCGCGCGCGACCTTGCCGAAGCGGAGATGCAAGGCCTCGACCCGCGGCGAGTTCATGAAGATCTCATAAAGCGGCTTTGGCCGCGGCATCGCGTCGACGGCCGAGGCCTCGAACTTGAAGGCGATGATGGTCGGCGGCAGCCCGTCCGGGCCGAGCTGGAAGAAGTTCGTCCGGAGCGTCGCATCGACGAGATTCAGGAAGCGGCGCAGGATGCGATCGTCGTCGAGGCTCGTCACGGCCGCGAGCAGGGCGGCGATCCGCTCCCGTGCCTCGCTTTCGCGGCCGGCCCGGGCCTCATCGGCCTCCTTCGGGTCGAACCGGGCCGTGAAGAGGGCCACGATCGCGGCCACGATCTCGCCGTGCCGGGCGAGGACATCGGCGAGGTAATCCTGGCTGTAGGGGATCACGATCTGCCGGAGGTAGCGGCCGTAGGCGCGGAACAGGGCCGCCTCGCGCCAACCGAGCCCGGCCTCGACGACGAGCTGGTTGAAACGGTCCGATTCGGCGATGCCGCGGAACACAGCCAGGAGCGCCGCTTCGAGACGACCTTCGACTGCGGCGATGTCGAGATCCTGGCCGGTCGCGCGTTGGAGCGCCATGTCGTGCAGCCAGGCTCGGTTCTCGCCCTCGCCGGCGATCCGGTAGGTCCGCTCGTTCACGACCCGGAAGCCGAGCCGCTCGAGCAGCGGCACGCGTTCGGAGAGCGGCAACGGCGCGCCCCGCGAAAACAGCTTCAGGTCGACCCGGCTCGCGGGCTCGCCCTCGCGGCGGTAGATATCAACCGCGCGCGGCCGCGCCTCGCTCAGATGCTCGAGCCGCTCGATATCGGCGAGGGCGACCGGAGTGTCGAAGGCCTCGCGATAGGCGGCCCCGAAGGCGCCGGCATAGCGGGTCGCCAGCGCGCGGGCCCGGGGGCCGCCGACGGTCCCGGCGAGGGCATCGCCGAGCCGGTCGGCCCAGGTCCGGGCGATCGCCGCGATCTCGGCCTCCAGCGTCTCGCGGCTGACCTCGGGCGTCGCGCCGCCGTCGCGTCCGATGATGAAATGGGTGCGGGCGAGCACGCCCTCCGGATAGGCCGGATACACCGCCGAGACGCGGCCCTGGTAGGCCTCCGCCAGATACTTGCCGATCCGGTCGCGGGTCGCGCTGTCGTCGCGGTCCTTGCGAAGATAGACGATCACGGAGACGTAGCGGTCGTGACGGTCGACCCGGGCCAGCGCGCGGACCCGGGGATGCTCGCGCAGTCGGAGAAGCTCGAGGGCGAAGCCGTAGAGCGTGTCCTCGTCGATCTGGAACAGCTCGTCGCGCGGAATATCCTCCAGCGTCTCGACCAGCATGCGGCCGGCGAAGCTCGCCGGATCGAACCCGGCGCGGGCGAGGACCCGGGCGACCTTGCGGCGCAGATAGGGCGTCTCGGGTGCCGGGCTCGCATAGGCCGAGCCGGTGAACAGCCCGACGATGGCGAGTTCTCCCCAGAGCCGGCCGGAGGGCGAGAACAGCTTCGCGCCGACATAGTCGAGATAGGCTCGTTTCAGCACCCGCGACCGCACGCTGGCCTTGGTGATGATGAGCGCCTCCGGACGCTCCATGAAGGCCCGGATCTCGGGCGTGATCGAGACAGACTGCCCGCCGCGCCGCAGGACCTGGATCTCGGGATCGGCGAGGAGCCCGAGGCCGGATCCATCCAACGGTTCCGGCGTGCCCACGCCCTCCGGGATGCGGGAGGCCCGCATGCCGACCAGGGTGAAGTGGCGCTCGTTCAGCCAGTCCAGGAAGGCGCAGGTCTCCTCGCGCTCGTCTTCCGGGAGCGGCGGCGGATTGTTGCGGTAATCCTCGGCGAGACCCGCGAGTTGAACCCGCATCGCCTCCGCGTCGCGGGCGACCGCCGCGACATCGGCATAGGTCCGGCCGAGCGCCTCGACGAGGCCGGCCCGGGCCTCCGGGTCGTCGATCCGGTCGAGATGGATGTGGATCAGGCTTTCGCGCCGGCCGCCCGAGGGAGCGCCCGTCGTCGCCTCGCCGTGGAGACGCAGGAGCCCGCCATCCTCGCCGCGCTCGACCGCCAGGATCGGGTGGGCGACGAGAACCGGTTCGAGGCCGCGTGAGTCCAGTTCGGCCAGGGTCGAATCGAGCAGGAAGGGCATGTCGTCGTTGACGACGTCGAGGAGCGTGAGCTCGCGGGAGCGGCCGGCCTGCTCGACGGCGACGTCGGCGAGCGCCATCGCGGGCGCGCCGTCCTGGCGCGGCCGCGCCAAGAGCTCTCCGGCGGTCCCGGCGACGGCGTCGAGGACCTCGTCCGGGTAGGGCTTCAGATCCTCGGCCGGGACCCGGGCGAAGAGGAAGCTGCGAAGGTCGCCGGCCGGGCGCTCGGGCGCGGTTTCGATAGATCCCGGCTCGGCCAGGCTCGTCGCATCACCATCCATCGTGAACCCCGGTCGGCCGCGTGTCGGGCGCTGCTACGTCCCACGCATAACATGCCCACGACGGCTTTCGAGCCCCGACGCGATCGGTCGTCAGCGGAACGTGCGAAGCGGCGCGACGGCGGGCCCGCGGAAGGCGTCGGCGGGCGGGCCATCGAGCCTGACGGACGAGAAGGAGGTGCGAACCTTTGGGTCCGGCTCGTTCAGCACCGCGCCGGTCGTGAGCGGCTGCACGCGGCTGCGGCTGGTCGGCACCTCCGCGCGTCGCCCGGGCGTGGTCGGGGTCGCGGCAGCCTCGAACAGGCTGCGCAGCGCGGCCCGGTCGTCGCCAGGGGCCGGGATCGCGCCCGGCCGTGGGCCGGGCCTCATCTCGCCGCGCTGTCCCGGCGCAGCTGGCGGCGAGATGCCGGCGAGCATCCCGATGTCGGGCCTGGCCGGGGCGACCGCGCCGGAGGCGGCTAGCGCAACGAGGTCGCTCGGCCGTCGCGGCGGCACCGGAGCCGGCGCCCTGGGGGCGGTCTCCGGCGCGGCCGCGCCCTCCCCGCTCGCGGCGGCGACCGGCATGCGGCCGCCGGCGCGCGGGGCCTCGGCCGGCTGTCGGCTTCCGAAGAAGCTCCAGCCGCCGGCATCGTCGCCGGCGGCTACCGGGGCGGCGGCGGCTGCCTGGCGTCCGCCGGACGGCTGGCCGCGGTAGAAATCGCTGTCCTCGTCGTCGCCGCCGCCGAACAGGGTCGCCCACAGGCTCTTGCGCGGCCCGGAGCTCTCCTCGCCCGCATCGGCATAGGAGGCGTAGCCCGCCACGGCGCCGCCCCGGGCCAGGATCGTGGCCTTGGCCTCCTCGTAGCCGGCCATCGGTTTGCCGTCCTTCGGGATATGGACCGTGCGGCCATCCGGGAACAGGCGGGCGAGCTGCGGGCGCGGCATCCGCGGCCAGGACCGGACCGAGCCCGCATCGAGGTGGACGAAGGGGTTGTAGGCATTCGCATAGAACCCGACCCCGCCATTCTGGAGCCGCATGCCGATCTCGCGCACCCGCGCCATGGATGCGTCGGGCAGGTAGAAATCCATCGCCTTGCCCAGCATGTGTTGGCTATGCTCGGCGACGGCGCGCGATCGGCGGCGCAGGGACGCATTCGTCTGGGGCGACCGGTAGGCCGAGACGACGCGGATCGGCTCGCGCGCACCCACTTCGCGATAGACCTGCCAGACGATGTCGAAGAGCCGGGGATCCATCTGGGTCGGCTCGTCGAGGCGCCAGTCGCGCAGGAGCCAATTCAGCTGCTTCAGCCCACCCGCATCGTATTGTCCGTTGCGCCGGAAGGTGACCGACGCGCTTTCCTTGGTATGTTCGTGGATGATCTCGATCGTCCGCGTGTCGCCATTCGCGACGGCGTCCTGGGTCGTATCGATCGCCGAGACGAGGACCAGCGCAGCGGCCGACAGGCCGAGAAGGACGCACCATCTCCGACCAGCGGTTGTGAGACGGCCACGCGAACGCCCTGTCGTCACGCCAGACCTGCCCCCTCGCCGCACCGCCTGCGACGTCGCCCGTCGATGGTTAACGCAGGGTTACCGAAGCGGTGAGCCCACGCGTCAAGAAGCGTTTCGCGGCTTGTGCCGCCTGTTGGCCGATTTCATGCCAGAACGGAAGCGCTTCGTCGAGATCGGCTTCCGTTCGGAGCACGCCTTCGGCCGGAACGCGCAAGGACACGGGACGCTGAACGAGGACGAAGGAAATCCGGGCGAGACGGCCACGTCCATGGCCCGGCGGCGGCGCGCCGCGATCCTGTTGATGTGCGGGGCCGTATTCTGCTTCGCGGGCCTGGACGCGTCGTCAAAATGGGCCTCGCAACATGTGGACCCGATCGTCACCACCTGGTTCCGCTACGCGGCCAGCGTCGCGATGGTCTCGCTCGTGCTGAATCCCTGGACGCGGCCGAGGCTCCTGCATTCGAACCGGTTCTTCCTGCAGGTTCTGCGATCCATCCTCCTCTTCCTCTGCACGATCCTGAACTTCTTCGCCTTGCCGCACCTCCAGCTCGCGCAGTCGATCTCGATCCAATTCGCGATGCCGATCATCGTCGCGCTGCTGGCTGGCCCCCTGCTCGGTGAATGGGCTGGCCCGCGCCGGCTCGCCGCGATCGGGGTCGGCTTCCTCGGCGTGCTCGTCGTGACGCGGCCCGGGGCGGGCTCGATGAATTCGGCCGCTTGGCTCGTTCTCGGCAGCACGATCCTCTACGCGTGCTATGCGCTCGTGACCCGGATGCTCGCCGCCCACGACCCCTCGGCCACGACCATCACCTATTCGGGCCTCGCCGGCGTGCTCCTGCTGACACCCGTCCTGCCATTTTTCTGGACGACGCCGCCGACCCTCCTCGTCTGGCTCGCGCTTGCCGCAACCGGGCTCTTCGGGGCGGTGGGCCATGGTTTCTTGACGCTGGCTCATGCACGGGCGCCGGCGCCGGTGCTGTCGCCCTTCATCTACACCCAGCTCATCTGGATGGTGGCGCTCGGCTATTTGGTCTTCGGCGACGTGCCGGACGGATGGACCTTCGCCGGCGCCGCGATCGTCATCGCCTCCGGCCTCTACCTCCTGATCTGGGAGCGGGCGCGGGGCCGAGTGGATTAGGGCTGCCACGAGGGCGTCGTTGCCTCGGCAAGGTGTTAGGACCGGCTTCAATCGCACCAGAAGACCGACCACGAGGGCGGGGTCAGCGCGGCAGCATCGAAGGCGTCGTTCCGCGCGACCTCAGGAATCCGAGATCCGCCAGAGCCTCACGCACCTCCGAGAACCGGACGCAGTCCATCACTCAGGCGGCCTGGCGTCCGATCTCGTCGACGAAGGTGAAGTCCGGCTTTGGCACGCCTTCGAGTTCGGCCATCTTGTCGAGGACTGAGATGGCCTCGCGCTTGGCGGCTGCCAGGGTCTCCATGGCCACATGGAGGCCTTGCACGTCAGGCGAGGTGAAGACGTGGTAACGCCCATCGAGCAGCGTCTTGTGGATCAGGCGAACGAGGGGGAGCATCGCGAGACCTGCTGAAGCTCACCCCAGAAAGTGAGTCCGGTGCGGCGAATGTCAATTCGGGAGAGGCCCATAGGGCGGCAAGGTCGCCCGCCATCCCGAGCGGGTCGGATCAGTTCCCGACCGACACGCCGCTCTTGGCCACCACGTCGCGCCAGGTCGCGATCTCCTTGAGGAAGCGCGCGCGGTGCGCCTCGGGCGTGAGCTCGGCCTCGGGATAGACGTCGGTCCCGACCGCCGCGAAGCGCGACCGGATGGTGACGTCCGCGAGCGCGATCCGGAGCGCCTTGTTCAGTGCCGCGACGACCGGGGCCGGCGTGTCCTTCGGCGCATACATCGCGTGCCAGATGACGAATTCGAAGCCCGGCAGCCCGACCTCCTGCAGGGTCGGCAGGCCCTTCAGCACGTCGAGGCGCTTTGCGGAGGTCACCGCGTAGCCCTTCACCGTCCTGGCCTCGATCTGGGGCACGGCATTGGTGCTCTGGTCGCAGAGGAGGTCGACCTGCCCGCCCATGAGGTCGTTCATGGCAGGGCCGGTGCCCCGATAGGCGACTTCGGTGATCTTGGCGCCGACCGCCTGCTGCAGCAGGAGCCCGCAGAGATGCGCGTTCGACCCGATCCCGGCATGCGCCATCGTGGTCTTCGGGCCGTCTTCCTTGAGCTTGGCGAGGAGCGCCTTGGCATCGGCGGCCGGGTAATCCTTGCGCGTGGCGAGGGCCATCGGGCCGAAATTGACGAGACCGAGCGGCTCGAAGGCGGTCGCCGTATCATATGGCAGGGACTTGTAGAGCGAGGCCGAGGCCGGCAGCGCGACATGGGCGATCAGGAGCGTGTAGCCGTCGGGATCGGCCTTCGCGGTCCGGGCCGCGCCGACGGTGCCGCCAGCACCGGTGACGTTCTCGATCACCACCTGCTGGCCGAGGGTCGCCGACATCGAGTGGCCGACGAGACGGGCGATGGCGTCGCTCGGGCCTCCCGCCGCGAAAGGTACGATCAGCGTGATCGGCCGGACCGGATAGGTCTGGGCCGATGCCGGGAGGGCGAAAGCCGCGAGGGCCGCAGCCGCCATGAACAGGCGCCGTGTCTGGGTCATGGTCCTTGGGTCTCCCGGTTCGCGTGTTCTCCAAGCTTCATGTCGTGCAGACCGGGCGGGCGACAACCCCCCTTTTGGACTGCCATGGCCGGGCGCCTGGTGCTATCGATGACGGCAACGAGGCAGTGCCATGTCCAAGAACGAAGCCGATCCGCGTTTCCCGATCCTGCGCGAACTCGGGCGCAAGATCCTCTGGCTCTCGACCTGGACGATCCATCACGCGAACCACGTCCGGTCCTCGAGCGACGGGCTCAAGGTCGGCGGCCACCAGGCCTCCTCGGCCTCGCTCTCCACCATCCTGACGGCGCTCTACCTGGCGGTGCTGCGGCCGCAGGACCGGGTCGCCGTGAAGCCGCATGCGAGCCCGGTCTTCCACGCGATCCAATACCTCTTCGGCCGCCAGACCCGGGAGAAGCTGGAAGCCTTCCGGGCCTATGGGGGCGCGCAATCCTATCCGTCCCGCACCAAGGACACCGACGACGTCGATTTCTCGACCGGCTCGGTCGGGCTCGGCGTCGCCCAGACGCTCTTCGCGAGCCTCGTCCAGGATTACGTCCATTCCCACGGCTGGGCCGGCGACCGGCCCGAGGGCCGCATGATCGCGCTGGTCGGCGATGCCGAGATGGACGAGGGCAACATCTTCGAGGCGCTGCTGGAGGGCTGGAAACAGGGCCTCCGCAACACCTGGTGGATCATCGACTACAACCGCCAGAGCCTCGACGCCGTGGTGCGCGAGGGGCTGTTCGACCGGTTCGAGGCGATCTTCGCCGCCTTCGGTTGGGACGTCGTCGTGCTGAAATACGGCTCGCTCCAGGACGCCGCCTTCGCCGAGCCGGGCGGCGAGCGGCTCCGGACCTGGATCGATACCTGCCCGAACCAGCTCTATTCCGCCCTCACCTTCCAGGGCGGCGCGGCTTGGCGGCGTCGCCTCATGGACGATCTCGGCGACCAGGGCGCTGTCACGGCCCTGATCGAGCGCAGGAGCGACGACGAACTCCAGGCGCTGATGTCGAATCTCGGCGGCCACGACCTGCCGAACCTGATCCAGGCCTTCGAGCGCATCGACCACGACCGGCCGGTCGTCTTCATCGCCTACACGATCAAGGGTTTCGGGCTGCCCCTCGCCGGGCACAAGGACAACCATGCGGGCCTCCTCACCCCGACCCAGCTCGAGGGTTTCCAGGCCGGCATGAAGGTCCGGCCCGGCCACGAATGGGACCGGTTCGAGGGCCTGCCGGGCGACCCGGCCGATTACGAGCGGTTCCTGGCCGAGGTGCCGTTCTTCCGCGAAGGGCCGCGCCGGTTCGCCGCGCCGGTCATCCCGGTGCCAGAGACCTTTCCGGTCCCGACCCAGCCCTCGATCTCCACCCAGCAGGGTTTCGGGCTGATCCTGAACGATCTCGCCCGGGCCGATTCGGACTTCGCCGACCGCATCGTCACGACCTCGCCCGACGTCACCGTCTCGACCAATCTAGGACCCTTCGTGAACCGGCGCGGACTTTTCGCCCGGGCCGAGATGAAGGACCTGTTCCGGTCCGAGCGCATTCCGTCGACCTTCTCCTGGGATTTCGGGCCGAAGGGCCAGCACATGGAACTCGGCATCGCCGAGATGAACCTGTTCCTGATGCTGTCAGCGCTTGGCCTGTCGCGTTCGCTCTTCGGCGCGCGCCTGCTGCCGGTCGGGACGCTCTACGACCCGTTCATCTCGCGCGGCCTCGATGCCCTGAACTACGCCTGCTACCAGGATGCCCGCTTCCTGCTCGTCGCGACCCCGTCCGGCGTGGCGCTGGCGCCGGAGGGCGGGGCGCACCAGTCTATCGGGACGCCGCTGATCGGGATGGCGCAAGACGGGCTCGCCTCGTTCGAGCCGGCCTTCGTCGACGAACTCTCGGTCGCAATGCGGTGGGCCTTCCAGCACATGCAGCGCGAGGCCGGACCCGATGCCGGGCCGCTGGACGATCCGGATGCGGCAGGCGGCTCCGTCTATCTCCGGCTCTCGACCCGGAGCCTCGCCCAGCCGCAGCGCGAGATGAATGGCGACCTCGCCGTTGGCATCATCGCCGGCGCCTATTGGATGCGGAAACCCGGCCCCAATGCCGAGGTCGTCGTGGCCTACCAGGGCACGCCGGCCCCGGAGGCGATCGCTGCCGTGGGCCTGATGAGCGAGGACCGCCGCGACGTCGGGCTCCTCGCCGTCACCTCCGCGGACCGCCTCCATGCGGGCTGGAACGCCGCGACCCGCGCCCGCGAGCGCGGCTTTGTCGGCGCCCGCTCGCATGTGGAGCGGCTTCTCGCCGAGGTGCCGCGGAATTGCGGGCTCGTCACGGTGCTCGACGGCCATCCGGCGACCCTGTCCTGGCTCGGCTCGGTGGCCGGTCACCGGGTCCGGGCGCTCGGCGTCGAGCGCTTCGGGCAGACCGGGACGATCGACGACCTGTTCCGCCATTACGGCATCGACGCCGAGGGCATCGCGAGGGCCGCCGAGGCGATCGCGCCCGGCCGGCCGATCCGGCATCTCCGCCGCGTCGGCTGAGGCGACCGGCCACGTCTGTAAGACACTCTTTCGCGCCGCATTCGTCGCCGTTAATCTTGGCCGTTCATGGGAAGGAAAGGCCGTGCGTCGTGATCTCCTGCTGCTCGTTCTGCTCGCGATGTCCGGTCCGGCGGTAGGCCAGACCTACCGTTCGAGGGCAGCTGGCGCGAGGGCGACAACCTCTGCGAGTACGGCATGAGATTGAGCGCGACGCAGATGAACGAGCTTGCTGCGAATGGCATTTGCCGCTTCACCAGCCTCTCGCGCCAGGACGGGGCGACCTACACCTATGTCGCGCAGTGCAGCGACGACACGGGACGTTACACGACTTCGGGTACCATCCGGATGGCAGGTCCGAACCGCCTCATGCTTCGCGACAGGCGGATGCGCGGCCAGGTGACGACCTACGACCGCTGCTGATTCGACTGAAGAAGCCAAGACGAGGACTCGGTCGATGGCGACCGAGCTTCTCGTCCACGCCGTTCGTGGACCAGGACGGGATCGCCCGTTTCAGCACGAACGCGCTAATCGTCCCCCGGTCGGCCTGACCGCAGCGCTTTTACCCGCCCCCTCTTCTCCTTGCCGACGAGCCGACGTTCCTTCGAGCCGAGCGTCGGCCGGGTCGGGCGACGGACCTTCGGCACGATCGTCGCGGCCCGGATCAGCTCGACCAGCCGCTCGAGCGCGTCGGCGCGGTTGCGCTCGCGGGTGCGGAAGCGCTGGGCGTCGATGACGATGACGCCGTCCTGCGTCATGCGACGTCCGGCGAGCCCGCGCAGCCGCAGCTTCACGCCGTCGGGCAGGTTCGGCGAGCCGGCCGCGTCGAATCGCAGCTCGACGGCGGTCGAGACCTTGTTGACGTTCTGACCTCCGGGCCCCGAGGCCCGCACGAAGGTCTCGCCGATTTCGTCGTCGTGGAGCTGGATGCGAGGGGTGACGGCAATCATCCCCGATTTCCGCGCAGGCCGTGGATGGAAGGCATCACCCCGCCTTCGTGGCCGCCGCGAGATAGTTCACGGCCGTGTCGGAGACGAGGCGCCACTCGTCGGCGAGCGGGTTGAACATCATGCCGCGGGTGCCAAAACCCGCAAGGCCGGCCCGGAGCGTGGCGCGGCGGAGCTCGTCCGGGGTGACGAATCTCTCCCAATCGTGGGTGCCGCGCGGAAGCCAGCGCAGCACGTATTCCGCGCCGACGATGGCGAGCGCGAAGGATCGCAGCGTCCGATTGATCGTGGCCATGAGGAGAAGGCCATCCGGACGCAACGCCGCCGCGCAGGCGCCGACGAAGGCGTCCACATCGGCCACGTGTTCCACCACCTCCATGGCGACGACGAGATCGTAGCGCTCGCCCCGTCCGGCCACGGCCTCGACCGTCTCCGCCCGGTAGTCGATCGCGAGCCCGCCGGCCTCGGCATGCCGGCGCGCCGCCTCGATATTGGCCCGGGCGGGATCGAGGGCCACGACGGCGCCGCCGAGCCGCGCCAGCGGTTCGGACAGCAATCCGGCCCCGCAGCCGACATCGAGCACGTCGAGGCCCTCGAACGGGAAGGCAACCCTCGCGTCGCGCGAAAAATGCCGGCAGGCCTCCTCGCGCAGCCAACGGAGCCGCACCGGATTGATCCGGTGCAGCGGCCGCATCGGGCCGTTCGGGTCCCACCAATCCCGCGCGATGCGGTCGAACTTGGCGATTTCGGCCGGGTCGACCGAGGACGTTCGCGCTGCTCCCGTCATCATGCGCCACCACCATCGGGATGTGCCGGGGAGACTCGACCGAGAACCCTCTCCCCGTCGGGGTGAGGGCAGGGCGAGGGGGAGGCCGCTCTCCGGAGTTGTGGCTCGCGCTGCGTTGACATCCCGCGACCTTACTTGATACCGGCCGGCCGATCGACACCCGCCCGCGTCGGCAACCTTCGAAAGCCCGTCAGCAGCCGATGCCCCGCCTCGTGATGAAGTTCGGCGGCACCTCGGTCGCGACGGTCGAGCGTCTCCGCAACGTCGCCCGCCACGTCGCCCGCGAGGTGCGGGCCGGCTACGACGTCGCTGTCGTCGTCTCGGCCATGGCCGGGAAGACGAACGAGCTCGTCGGCTGGGTCAAGGAGGCCGGCGCGCTCGCTGATCCGGCCGAATACGACGCGGTCGTGGCGTCGGGCGAGCAGGTGACGTCGGGGCTGCTGGCGATCGTCCTGCAGCAGGCCGGCCTTCCGGCGCGGTCCTGGCAGGGCTGGCAGATCCCGATCCAGACCTCCGACCAGCATGGCTCGGCCCGCATCGTCTCGATTGACGGCGCCGGCATCCTCGACCGGTTCGAGGCCGCGCGGGAGATCGCCGTCGTGTCGGGCTTCCAGGGCGTCCATGCCGAGACCGGCCGGCTCGCGACGCTCGGGCGCGGCGGATCGGATACGAGCGCGGTCGCGCTCGCGGCCGCGCTCAAGGCGGAGCGCTGCGACATCTATACGGACGTGGACGGCGTCTACACGACCGATCCCCGCATCGTGCCGCGCGCGCAGCGCCTGGACCGCGTCGCCTTCGAGGAGATGCTGGAGATGGCATCCCTCGGGGCCAAGGTGCTCCAGGTCCGCTCGGTCGAGCTCGCCATGGTGCACCGGGTCCCGACCTATGTGCGCTCGTCCTTCGACGATCCCGACCACCCCAATCCCGGCACCCTGATCTGCGACGAGGAGGATATCGTGGAACACCCCGTCGTCACCGGCATCGCCTTTTCGCGCGACGAAGCCCAGATCACGCTGCGGCGCGTGGCCGACAAGCCGGGCGTCGCGGCCGCGATCTTCGGTCCGCTCGCGGACGCGAATGTGAATGTGGACATGATCATCCAGGTCGTGTCCGACGACGCGGCCACGACCGACATCACCTTCACCGTCCCGACCGCCGATTACGACCGCTCGCGCGCGCTCCTCGAGGCGAACAAGGAGGCGATCGGAGCGGCCGTGATCCAGGGTGCGACAGACGTCGTGAAGGTGTCGGCGATCGGCGTCGGCATGCGCTCGCATGCAGGCGTCGCCTCCCGGGCCTTCAAGGCGCTCGCCGAAAAGGGCATCAACATCCGGGCGATCACGACCTCCGAGATCAAGTTCTCGGTGCTGATCGACGCCGCCTATACCGAGCTTGCGGTCCGGACGCTCCACTCGCTATACGGCCTCGATAAGGCCTGAAACGGGCCAGGAGTCGGGGGACTCGCGGCGGCACAGGACAAGCCGCCACATCCCGCTCACAGGAAGATCGATGCCAGGTGCTCCGGGCGGCCCGCGCGTACTCCTGCGCCGCCTCCGCGAGGTCATGGCGGAGCCGGTGGCCGCACAGACGCGCCTCGACCGGATCGTCGTCCTGATCGCGGCCAACATGGTGTCCGAGGTCTGCTCGCTCTACGTGATGCGGGCCGACAACGCGCTCGAACTCTACGCGACCGAGGGCCTCAACCGGGAGGCCGTGCATCTCACCAAGATGCGGGCCGGCGAGGGTCTCGTCGGGCTGATCGCGGAAAATGCCGAGCCGCTCGCGCTCTCGGACGCCCAGACCCATCTGGCCTTCTCCTACCGTCCCGAGACCGGAGAGGAGGCCTATCACGGCTTCCTCGGCGTGCCGGTGCTCCGCGCCGGCAACACGCTCGGCGTCCTGGTCGTCCAGAACGCCGCCCGGCGAATCTATACCGAGGAGGAGGTCGAGGCTCTCCAGACGACCTCGATGGTGCTGGCCGAGCTGATCGCCTCGGGCGAACTCGTGGCGCTCGGCGAGCCGGGCTCCGAGACCGCGGCCCGGCGGCCCCTCCATTGCCGGGGCCTGCCGCTCGCGGACGGGCTCGGCCTCGGCTACGTCGTGCTGCACGAGCCGCGCGTGATCGTGCGCAACATCATCGCCTCCGACCTCGATGCCGAGATCGCCCGGCTCGACGCGGCGATCCGCGAGGTCCGGTCGTCGATCGACGAGATGCTGGAGCGTGGCGACATCGCCCATCAGGGCGACCACCGCGACGTGCTCGAGACCTTCCGGATGTTCGCCCACGACCAGGGCTGGCTCCGCCGCATGCGGGACGCCGTCCGGACGGGCATCACGGCCGAGGCCGCGGTCGAGCGGGTGCAGTCGGACAGCCGCGCCCGTATGATGCGTTCGACGGACCCCTATCTGCGCGAGCGGCTGCACGACCTCGACGATCTCGCAAATCGCCTCCTGCACCGGCTCGTCGGGCGCGACCTCGTCGCCTCCCGGGACGTGCTGCCGGACAACGCGATCCTGGTCGCCCGCATGATGGGGCCGGCCGCGCTCCTCGATTACGATCGCTCCCGCCTCCGCGGCCTCGTGCTGGAGGAGGGCGGCCAGACGAGCCACATCGCGATCGTGGCCCGGGCGCTGAACATCCCGGTCGTGAGCGCGGTCGAGAATGCGAGCTCGCTCGTCGAGACGGGCGACGGCATCATCGTCGACGGCGATACGGGCGACGTGCAGGTCCGGCCGCCGCCGGATGTCGAGGCCGCCTATGCCGGCAAGGCCCGGCTCCGGGCTCGGCGACAGGAGCAGTACCGTCAGCTTCGCGACGTCCCCTCGGTCACGCGAGACGCAGTCGAGATCTCGCTTCAGCTGAATGCCGGCCTCCTCGTCGACCTGCCGCATGTCGCCGAGACGGGGGCGGCCGGTGTCGGGCTGTTCCGCACCGAGCTCCAGTTCATGATCGCCGAGCGCATGCCGTCGGCGAAGGAACAGCAGGCGCTCTATGCCGACGTGTTCGCCGTGATGGACGACCGGCCGGTCACCTTCCGATCGCTCGATATCGGCGGTGACAAGCTGCTGCCCTACATGCCGCGGGTGGACGAGGAGAACCCGGCGATCGGCTGGCGGGCGATCCGCATCGCACTCGACCGTCCGGCCCTCCTGCGCATCCAGGCCCGCGCCCTCCTAAAGGCGGCGTCCGGGCGGCATCTCCGCCTCATGTTCCCGATGGTCGCAACCACGGACGAGTATCGGCGCGCGCGGCTCCTGGTCGAGGGCGAGGTCGGGTATCTGCGTCGCACCGGCCACCCGCTGCCGGCCGAGATCTCCCTCGGCGCCATGGTCGAGGTGCCCTCGCTCCTGTTCGACCTCGACGGAATCGCCCGGGAGGCCGACTTCCTGTCGATCGGCTCGAACGACCTCATGCAGTTCCTGTTCGCGGCCGACCGGGACAACAAGCTCGTCTCCGGCCGCTTCGACCCGCTGAGCCTGCCCGCCCTGCGGGCGCTCCGCCGGATCGCGGCCGAGGCAGACGCTGCCGATTGCCCGGTCACGGTCTGCGGCGAGATGGCCGGCCGGCCGATCTCCGCCATGGCGCTGATCGGCCTCGGCTTCCGGCGCCTGTCCATGTCGGCGGCGGCGGTCGGGCCCGTGAAGGCCATGCTGCTGGCGCTCGACACGGGACCGCTCGCGTCCCTCTTGGATGCGGCACTCGCCGGGACGGATCCGGCCACAGGCGGCGCCCGGCCGGAAACGCTGCGGGCGGCGCTCGCGAACTTCGCCGGCGCACACGGGATTCCGCTCTGATGGCGGCACCCCCGCGCGACAAGCTCGACGCGATCCTGGCCCGGCATGCGATCGTCACCGCGACGCTGAACGGGGCGCCGGAACCCGAAGCCTTCGTGGCGCTGTCGCGCGAACTCGCCGAACTCGGCCCCGTGGTCGAGGCGGTGCGGGCGTATCGCGCCGCCCGGGACGAACTCGCCGGTCTCGACGCGATGATCGAGGAGGCGGGCCTCGACGCCGAGATGCGGGCGCTGGCCGAGGACGAGCGCCCGGCGGCCGAGGCGGCCGTAGAGGAGGCAGGCTCGGCCCTGAACCTTCTCCTTCTGCCGAAGGATGCGGCGGACGAGCGGAGTGCGATCCTGGAGATCCGGGCCGGCACCGGCGGCGACGAGGCCGCGCTTTTCGCGGGCGACCTCTTCCGCATGTATGCCCGCTACGCCGAACTGAAGGGCTGGCGCGTCGAGGTGATGACGGAGAGCGAGGGAACGGCCGGCGGCTACAAGGAGCTCGTGGCCGAGATCAAGGGTCGCGGCGTCTTCGCCAAGCTCAAATTCGAATCGGGCGTGCACCGCGTGCAGCGCGTGCCGGATACCGAGGCCTCGGGCCGCATCCACACCTCCGCCGCGACCGTCGCCGTGCTGCCGGAGGCCGAGGAGGTCGACATCGCGATCAACGAGGCCGACCTCAAGATCGAGACGATGCGAGCCCAGGGCGCAGGCGGGCAGCATGTCAACAAGACGGAATCCGCCGTGCGGATGACCCACGTGCCGACCGGCACCGTGGTCTTCGTCCAGGACGAGCGCTCGCAGCACAAGAACCGGGCCCGGGCCATGGGGCTCCTCCGTGCCCGGCTCTACGACCAGGAGCGCACCCGCAAGGACGCCGCCCGGGCGGCCGACCGCAAGTCGCAGGTCGGCTCGGGCGACCGGTCCGAGCGCATCCGCACCTACAACTTCCCGCAAGGCCGGCTCACCGACCACCGCATCAATCTCACCTTGTACAAGCTCGAGGAGGTGATGGCCGGAACCGCGCTCGACGAGGTCGTCGACGCCCTGATGCGCGAGCACCAGGCCGAACTGCTTGCCGCCGAGGGGATGGGGTGAGTTTCGGCCGGGCCTCGAGGGTCCTGCAAATCCACCCGCTGGCGAACGGGGCCTAGCTGTCGAGGAGACGGCGACGATAGGCCGACGGCGAGAACTCGGTCAGGGCGCGAAATTGCCGGGCGAAGGCGGACGGGCTCGCGAAACCGACCTCCGCGGCGATCTCCGTCAGGCCGAGCCGAGGATTCTGCATCAAACCGATCGCGCGCTCGATCCGTCGCCGGCCGACAAAGGCGAGGGGCGCCTCGCCCGTCGTCGTCCGGAAGGCCCGGTGGAAATGGCCCTCGGAGATTCCGAGCAGGCCCGCGAGCGCGGAAACCCGCACCGGACCGTCGAGATGGGCCTCCACATAGGCCTCGATCCTGGAGATCTGCCGCGCCGTCAGGCGGGTCGGGTGGCCGGGCTGGCGCGGGGGCATGTTGCCGAAGCGGCCGGCCACATAGGCGGCGAGCATGCGAGCGGCGGTCTCGCAATATTCAGGCTGCAGCGCGCCGTCGGCGGTGTGAAGGCGCTCCATCTCGGCCAGGATGCCGTGGATCACGGGATCGCGAATGCCGCAGAACGGCCCCACGCGAGCGAGTCCGGAATTCATCTCGGCTACCGGCAGCGATATGGATGCCCAGCCCCACGCAACATTCCGCAACCTGAGCCGCCGCTCGCAATGCGCGGGAAGATATGAAGCCATTCCGGCCCGGTCGGCACCGTCGAAACGCAACCCCTCCGCGGTCGTCAATTGGTGGCGCTCGGCGCCGCCCCGTAGGGTGACCATGAGGAGCGGCGCCGTCGGCCGGATCGTGCCCTCGACCTCGGCCGTGAGCGGACGATCGGCGGCCTGGAAGAGGCCGCCGTCGAACCTGAGAGAACGCCGGTTCTCCGGCGGCGGCGTCACCTCGCCGAGCGGGGGCGGGTCCAGTCCCTGATGGCTCGTCGAACCCAGCATCACGTCGTTCCTCTCCGCGACGGGAAGATAAGGTCAGGATCGGACCGGACAAGTCAGGATCGGGCGCGCATGCGTGGCGACCGATCTTCCATGATCGACCCAGACCTTGGAGGATTTCCTGATGACCGATCGTCACGACAGCGGGGCCGACCGTCGAAAGGTGCTCGGCGGCATCGCGCTGGGAGCTGTCGCGGCCGCGAGTTCGCGGCCAGCGTTTGCCCAGGCGCAGACGCCGCCGGCCGCCGGTATGCAGGCACGACCGGCTTCAGCTGAGCCGGCAGCCACGAAGCCGGCGGGCCGAACGGGCGAGACGCTGACGCGGCTCGGGCTCGGTACCTACCTCACTTTCGACCTCCTGCCCGGTGCGAACCGTGACCGGCTGCGTGAGGTGACGCGCATCCATGTCGAGGCGGGTGCGCGCGTCGTCGACACCTCTCCCCTCTACGGGACCGGGGAGGCCAGCGTGGGCCAATTCCTCTCCGCGATGGGCGCGACGGACCAGATGTTCGTGGCCAACAAGATCTGGTCGACGGGCGACTTCCTGGCCGACGAGAGCCATGCGATGCGCAGCTTCGAGCAGTCGCAGCTACGCCTGTGGCGGCAGCGCTTCGATCTGATCCAGGTCCACAGCCTCGTGAACGTGGACGTTGTCGTCCCGATGCTCCAGGCCTGGAAGAAGGAGGGCCGCACCCGCTTCGTCGGCGTCACCCACCACGACAACGACTACCACGAGGTGCTCGCGTCCTGGGTCGCGCGCGGCGCGGTCGACTTCGTCCAGGTCAACTACTCGATCGCCAACCGGGGAGCCGAGCAGCGTGTGCTCCGAGCGGCGCTCGACCGCGGGGTCGGCGTCTTCATCAACATGCCGCTCGACAAGGGGCGCCTGCACAAGCTCGTCGGCGACCGGCCGCTTCCGGACTTCGCGCGTGAGTTCGGGGCGGAGAACTGGGCTCAGTTCTTCCTCAAATTCGCCATGAGCCACCCGGCGGTGACGACGGTGCTGTGCGGCACGTCGGACCCGGCCCATGCGGCCGAGAATGTCGGTGCACTGCGCGGTCCGCTGCCGGACGAAGCGATGCGGTCCCGGATGGTGCGCCACATGGAGGGCATCCCGGGTTTCGACACCATTGGTCGCGCACCCTGGTACCCGGACAAGCAGGCGCTGTACCAGGGCGTGATCCGGCGTTCGCAGGCAGGGATGCGACAGAGGCTTTCATGACGGCGTCCTCCCGGGCTTCGTGGCGCTCCGTCTTGGCGGCGCTGGTCGGGCCGGCGATCGTTCTGGTGCCGTTGCCCGGGCTCGCGACCGGGTCCCTTCCTCGCTCCGACGTGGTCTCGGTCGGGAACATTAGGCTCGACCGGAAGGAGGTATCCGTCGGGCGCTTCCGCGCCCATGCCGAGGCTGTCGGGCTGAGGACCGCTGCCGAGCAGGCGGGCGGCGGTCACGAATATGCCGGAGGATGGCAACGTCGGCCCGGCTGGACCTACCTGCGACCCTACGGCTCGGCCGGCGCGGCGGACGAGCCGGCGGTGCATGTCACGTGGAGCGAAGCCACGGCCTTCTGCTCCGCGGCTGGCGGCCGGCTGCCGGTAGCCTCGGAGTGGCGGAGCGCGGCCTATACCGAGGCACGAACTTCCCCGCCCGACGACCTCGTCGCCGGTCGGACCTATCGCTATCCGAGTGGCCAGCGGCCGGACGGCATGTGGACGCAGGACGCGGGCGCGAGCCGCCATCGCCCCGTCGGGCAGGGTCGACCGGGCGTCAATGGCCTGCACGACATGGGCGGCAATGTCTGGGAGTGGCTCGCAGACCGTCGTGACGGGCAGGCCCTCACGGCCGGAGGGTCGTGGTGGTATGGATCCGGCCAGACCGAGGCGACCGGCATGCAGTGGAAAGACGCCGACTTCCACGCCGTCTATATCGGGTTCCGCTGCGCCTACGATTGAAGGCCGAACCCCGCTAAGCCAGCCCGCGGCCGAGGGCTTGGCGTCGAGGCGCGCTGACCGCGTCGTCAGGGCGTGGCGCCGTCGACCCAGGCCCGCATCAGGTGGTGGGCGATCGCCATCGGGGGCGGCGTGATGAGCCCGTCGGGATGCCGGCGGTCGAGCATGGACGCGACCTCGTCCCGGGCGAACCAGCGGCAATCCTCGAGCTCGTCCCGATCGATCGTGATATCGTCGCCCAGTGCCTCGCCGAGGCAGCCGATCATGAGCGAGGACGGGAAGGGCCAGGGCTGCGAGAGGTGGTAGCGGACGCGGCCGACCGCGATGCAGGCCTCCTCCAGCACCTCGCGACGCACCGCATCCTCGATCGTCTCGCCGGGTGAGACGAAGCCCGCCAGGCAGGAATAGCTGCCCGCGACGAACCGGGCCTGACGCCCGAGGAGGCAATGGTCGCCGCGCGCGACGAGCATGATCGTCACCGGATCCGTGCGGGGGAAATGCTGCGCGCCGCAGGCAGCGCAATCCCGCCGCAGGCCCGCCTGGCCCGGCGCAGTCGGGGCGCCGCAATTGGCGCAGAAGCGGTGGCGGCTATGCCAGAGGAGCAGCGACTTCGCCTGCGCCAGCATGCCGATCTCGCCCACCGGAACGCTGCCCTGCGTCGCGATCGTGCGGAGGTCGAGGACCAGGAAGGCCGGATCCTCGCGCAGGGCCTCGGCCCGGGCCGGATCGAGCCCGGCCGCGATCACGGGAGCGCCGTCGAGGCGACCGAGGAAGACGCGCTCCCGGATGTCTTCCCCGGCGATCCGGTCCGGCGAGAGGAGAGCCGTCGCGCCTTCCGGGCCGGCCGAGAGGATCGCGACCTCGCCCGCGACCGCGACAAAGCGGGTCCCGCTCTCCGGAGCGCCGGCCAGGATGTCCGCCTCGCGCTCGGCGCCTGCGCGGTCGAGCAGGTTCTGCCCGAAACCGAGCACGAGAGATGTGGGCATCGAGATCCTCAATCGGCCGCGAAGAGCGCGGCGGCCCGGTCCGCGAGCGCGGCCGCGGCATGGGCGGGATAGGACTGGCGCGTGCCGCGGCCCCAGACGGGCCCGGGCCAGGCAGGATCGGACAGGAAGCGCCCGACCACATGGACGTGAAGCTGCGGCACGAGATTGCCGAGCGCGCCGATATTGACCTTGTCGGGTTTCGCCAGAGCCAGCATGACCCGGGTCGCGATCCGCAACTCCCGCATCATGAGCTCCGCATCGGCGTTTGACAGGTCGGTGATCTCGGCCAGCCCGGGCCGGCGCGGCACGAGGACGAGCCAGGGGAAGCGGGCGTCGTCCATGAGCAGGATCGAGCAGAGCGCGAGATCGCCGACCGGCAGCGTATCGGCCGCGAGACGGGGATCGAGCGAGAAGCTGTCCATGGCCGGACCGGTAATCCGTTCCGGAGCCGAAAGCGAGCGTTGCACGCCGTCATTCCGGGGCCGCCAAGCGGAACCCGGAACCCACCCGCGTCACGAGCGTGTGGTCGGGCTCGTGGACGTCCGTGGGGTCCCGGGTTCGGCGCTTCGCGCCGCCCCGGAATGAAGGCGGGACAGGTCCAACCGATGCCGTCGATCTTGCCTTCGCGCCCGCGAAGCCGCATATCGCGGGCGGGAGGTTGGCGAGGGACGTTTCACTCGCCAACCGGGTCAGGTCCGGAAGGAAGCAGCCCTAACGAGACCGAGCGGGTCTTTGTCCAGCCTCCCAACCGGCTCCGGCGCTTCCGCCCCACGCTCCCGGCCATCCAGACCAGCATGAGCGAGACACGCGGCGAGCCCGCTCCCGACGCGGACGACCAGCCCGCCTTTCTGGGTTTCGAGCCGGCGCCCGAGGCGTCCGCCCCGAAGGATCGCGGCTACCGCGTCCTCGCCCGCAAATACCGGCCGCAGAGCTTTGCCGACCTGATCGGCCAGGAGGCCATGGTCCGGACCGTCAGCAACGCCTTCGCCGCGGAGCGCATCCCGCAGGCCTGGATGCTGACGGGCGTCCGCGGGGTCGGCAAGACCACGACCGCCCGCATTCTCGCCCGCGCGCTGAACTACGACACCGGCCAGGGCGGCGGTCCGGCGATCGAGATGCCCGAACTCGGCCTCCATTGCCGATCGATCATGGAATCGCGTCATGTCGACGTGCTCGAGCTCGACGCGGCCTCGCATACCGGCGTCGAGAATATCCGCCAGATCACGGACGCGGTCCGCTACGCCCCGGTCCAGGCCCGCTACAAGGTCTACATCATCGACGAGGTGCACATGCTCTCGGCGGCGGCCTTCAACGCGTTCCTGAAGACGCTGGAGGAGCCGCCGCCGCACGCGAAATTCGTCTTCGCCACGACCGAGATCCGCAAGGTCCCTGTCACCATCCTGTCGCGCTGCCAGCGATTCGACCTGCGCCGCGTCGAGATCACGGTGTTGGGCGCTCATCTCGACCGGATCTGCCGGGCCGAGGCGGTCGAGGCGGAGCCGGCCGCCCTCGCCATGATCGCGCGCGCGGCCGAGGGCTCGGTCCGGGATGCACTGTCGCTCCTCGACCAGGCCGTCTCGCATGGTGCCGGCACCGTCACCGAAGCGGGCGTCCGCGATATGCTGGGCCTCGCCGACCGGGGTCAGGTGATCGACCTCTTCGAAGCCACGATGCGGGGCGACGTTCCGGGCGCCTTCGCGACCCTCCGGGCGGGTTACGAGGCGGGCGCCGACCCGCGCCAGATGCTGGAGGACCTCGCGACCTTCACCCACCTCGTGACCCGGCTGAAGCTCGTGCCCGAAGCCGCGCAGGATCCGGGGCTGACCGAGGCCGAGCGGGTGCGGGGTGTCGCCTTCGCGGGCGCGCTCTCGATCCGGACGCTGTCCCGCGCCTGGCAGATCCTGCTCAAGGCCGTGCCGGAGGTGGGCGGCTCGCAGCGTCCGCTCGCGACCGCCGAGATGGCGCTCGTGCGGCTCGCCTATGCGGCCGACCTGCCGACGCCGGACGAGGCGCTGCGACAGCTGCGAAAGACGCCACCAGAACCCGCCGGCTCGCCGGCGCCCCGGCACATCCCGTCCGGCGACGGGCCCCGGGCCAGCGACGGCGGCCGCGGCGGCTCGGCGCTGGCAGTGGCGCGGTCGGCGCCGATGTCCCGGCCGGAGCCCGAGATGGCGGCCCAACGGTCCGCGCCCGAGATCGCGCCGGTCGTGCTGCGCCGCTTCGAGGACGTGGTCGCGCTCGCGGGCGAGCGGCGCGACATCGTGCTGAAGGCGGCGCTCGAGCGCGACGTCCGGCTGGTCCGGTTCGAGGAGGGCCGGCTCGAGATCGCGCTCGCGGACGGCGCCTCGCGCAACCTGCCCGGCGACCTGACGCGCGCGCTCGGGCAATGGACCGACCGGCGCTGGATCGTGACCGTCTCGTCCGAGGCCGGCGCGGCGCCGACCATCGTCGAGGAACGGCGGCGGCGCGAGGACGAGCGCCGGCACGGGGCCGTCGGGCACCCGCTCGTCCAGGCGGTGCTGAAGAGTTTTCCGGGGGCCGAGATCGTGGACGTGCGCGAGCGGGCGCCCGAGCCCGAGGTGACCGCGGTTCCGACCGACCCGATCGAAGACGACAACGACATGGACCGGAGCGGCGCCTCCGAGGGAGACATCCGATGAAGGACATCATGGGCTTGATGAAGCAGGCGCAAGGCCTGCAGCAGAAGATGCAGGATGCCCAGACCGAGCTTGAGACGCTCGAGGTACAGGGGGCCTCGGGCGGCGGCATGGTCCAGGTCGTGGCGACCGCGAAGGGCCAGGTGAAGTCGCTCCGGATCGACCCGTCGCTGCTCATGCCGGACGAGGCCGAGATCCTGGAGGACCTGATCGTGGCCGCCCTGAACGATTCGCGCGGCAAGGCCGAGCGCCTGGTCGCGGAGCGCATGCAGCAGGTCACGGCCGGTCTGCCGCTGCCGCCCGGCCTAAAACTGTTCTGAGCCGATGGCCCAGGCCATTGCCGGGCCCGAGATCGAGCGCCTGATCCAGCTTCTCGCCCGGCTTCCGGGCCTCGGGCCGCGATCGGCGCGGCGGGCCGCGCTTCACCTCATCAACCGGCGGGAGCAGCTCCTGTCGCCGCTGGCCGACGCCATGCGGGTCGCGGCCGAGCGGATCGTCGTCTGCGAGAGCTGCGGCAATATCGATACGAGCGATCCCTGCACGATTTGTCGCGACATGGGTCGCGACCGCTCGATCCTGGTCGTCGTCGAGGGCGTGTCGGACCTCTGGGCGCTGGAGCGCGCGGGCGCGGTCCGGGCCGGCTATCATGTGCTCGGCGGCGTGCTCTCGCCGCTGGACGGCGTCCGGCCCGAACACCTCGCACTCGACGGCCTCGTCGCCCGGGCTGCCCTTCCCGAGACGCGCGAGCTGATCCTCGCCCTTAACGCCACCGTGGACGGCCAAACGACGGCCCATTACGTGACCGACCTCGTCGCCCACCTCCCGGTCCGGGTGACGAAGCTCGCCCACGGCGTCCCGGTCGGCGGCGAGCTCGACTATCTCGACGAAGGCACGCTCACGGCCGCGATGCGGCAGCGCACCGCCGTCTGAGATTACGTGGTGGGAGCGATCCCGTATTCCTCGTCCGTCACGTGCTCCATCCAGGTCACGTGCTTTTCGCCGTCGAACTCATGCATGGCGATATGGACCATGCCGTTCGTCGGCGAGGCGCCGTGCCAATGCTTCTCGTCCGGCGGGATGTAGACGGTATCGCCGGCCCGGATCACACGGACCGGGCCGCCCTTGGCCTGGACGTGGCCGATGCCGTGCACGACGTGCAGCGTCTGGCCGAGCGGATGCGTGTGCCAGGCGGTGCGGGCGCCGGGTTCGAAGGCGACGCGCGCCGACCGGATGCGGGCCGGGGGCGGCGCCTCGACGATCGGGTCCTGCCAGACGGTGCCGGTGAACCAATCCGGGTTGACGCGGCGCGAGGCGTGTTTCGAGGCCGGGGTGATGTCCATGAGGGCTCCTTCTTTGCTCGGCTCGTAACCACCTGCCCGGACCGGCACAAGCCGGCCGCGCCTACTTCAGGTCGGAGAGATAGTGCAGGTCGTCGGTGCGGCAGAGGGAGACCCGCCACTCGGCCGGTCGGCCGTCGATCCGGGCCGCGATCCGGTCGACGAGTAGGAGCGGAGCCCCGACGGCGACGCCGAGGCTTCGGGCAGCGGCCGGCGCGGCCGGAACCGCCTTCAGCCGCTCCCGCGCCCGAGCGATCGTGACCCCGAACCGGGTCGCGTAGAGCTCGTAGAGATTGTTCGGCACCGGCCCGTCGCAGAGCGGCCCGAAGGGATCGGCCGGAAGGGTCACGTCCTCCAGGATGGCGGTCCGGCCGCCGAGCGAGCGCTCCCGCACCAGCTTAACGACCTGGGAATCAGGCGAGAGCCCGAGCTGACGCCCGGCCTCCTCGCCCGCCGGGCCGATCCCGATCGACAGGACGCGGCTCTCGGGAAAGGCCGCCGCACCCGCGTCCGGCACGAGCTTGAAGAACTGGAACATGATGCGGGCATCGTCGTGCCGGGCGACGAAGGTGCCCCGGCCCTGCCGGCGCACGACCAGATTCTCGGCCGCCATCTCGTCCAGTGCCTTGCGGACCGTGCCCTGGCTGGTCGCGAGCTCGGCCGCGATCTCGAACTCGCTCGGGATCGCCTCGCCGCCGCGCCAGGTGCCGCGCGCGATGCGGTCCACCAGGATGTCCTTCACCTGCCGATAGAGCGGCCGGAAGCCGACGGATCCGAGCGTCGCATCCGCTGCTAGTGGCTGGTTGACGCCCATGTCTTGGGTCTTATAGAAGACCCCGCGTCGATGCAATTCGGAGATCCCATGAGTCAGCCGCAACTCCTCGTGCATGACGGCAAGGACACCGTCGGGGTCGTGGTGGTGGAGGGCCTCCGGGCCGGCACCGACATGCTGGGCGTCGTCACCCACGACAATTCGGATTTCCACCTGACCGCGGAGGAGGACATCCCGATCGGCCACAAGGTGGCGCTCCGGGACATCGCGTCCGGCGATACGATCTGGAAATACGGCCAGGACATCGGCAAGGCCGTCGCCGACATCCGCAAGGGCCACCACGTCCACACGCAGAATGTGAAGACCAAGCGCTGGTGAGCTCGCCGCTCCCTTCTCCCCTTGGGGGAGAAGGATCAGTGCCCCGGCCGCCCGGGGCCACCCGACACCGATCGATCAGGACGCCCCGACCATGAGCAGCCTCACCGCCACCCTCGACCACGTCATGCCGTCCCCGTTCCCGGGCGGCGCGCCGGACCAGTTCACCACCGACGCGCTCTCCTCGGAACGCGCCTCGCAGGATTACAGCAACGCGACCTTCATGGGCTGGCGCCGCGAGAATGGCCGGGTCGGGGTGCGCAACCACGTCCTCATCCTGCCGCTGGATGACCTGTCGAATGCCGCCTGCGAGGCGGTGGCGAACAACGTGAAGGGCACGCTCGCCATCCCGCATGCCTATGGCCGGCTGCAGTTCGGCGAGGATTTGGAGATCCATTTCCGGACCCTGATCGGCACCGGCTCGAACCCGAATGTCGCGGCCGTCGTCGTGATCGGGATCGAGGACCAGTGGACGAGCCGGGTGGTCGAGGGCATCGCGAAGACCGGCAAACCCGTCGTCGGCTACGGTATCGAGGGTCACGGCGACATCGCGACGGTCGCGAAGGCGAGCTATTCGGCGAAGCGCTTCCTGCAATGGGCAACCGAGCTCCAGCGCGAGGAATGCCCGATCTCGGACCTCTGGGTGTCCACCAAGTGCGGGGAATCCGACACGACCACCGGCCTCGCCTCCTGCCCGACCGTCGGCAACATGTACGACAAGCTGATCCCCCACGGCATCTATGGCTGTTTCGGCGAGACCTCCGAGATCACCGGCGCCGAGCACCTGGCCAAGGAGCGCGCGGCCAGCCCCGAGATCGCCGAGAAATGGTACGCCATGTGGAAGGCCTATCAGGACGACGTGATCGAGGCCCACAAGACCGACGACCTCTCCGATTCCCAGCCGACCAAGGGCAACATCGCCGGCGGCCTGACGACGATCGAGGAGAAGGCGCTCGGCAATCTTGAGAAGATCGGCCGCGACTGCCGCTATATCGACGCGCTCACCCCGGCCGAGGCGCCGGCCCGGGGCCCCGGCCTCTACTACATGGACACCTCCTCGGCCGCGGCCGAATGCGTGACCCTGATGGCGGCGGCCGGCTACGCGGTCCACACCTTCCCGACCGGCCAGGGCAACGTCATCGGCAACCCGATCGTCCCGGTGATCAAGATCTCCGGAAACCCGAAGACGATCCGGACCATGGGCGAGCATATCGACGTCGACGTCTCGGGCATCCTGCGCCGCGACATGACCATCCCGGAGGCTGGCGACGCGCTGATCGACATGATGGTCCGCACCGCGAACGGACGCCTCACGGCGGCGGAATCGCTCGGACACCGCGAGTTCTCGCTGACGAAGCTGTACCGGAGCGCGTAAGACCGCCGCTCACCCCGGCGAAAGCCGGGGCCCAGCGCCGGCCTGGTTGCCGGCTTTCGCCGGCATGAGCGGGCGGAGCAAACCCGAGTTCTCATGCCCGACATCGTCATCTCCGAATTCATCGAGCCGCACGCGATCAGCCAGGGGCTGCGCGGCTTCGACGTGCATCACGACAAGACGCTGGTGGATCAGCCGGAGGCCCTGAAGGCGCTGCTCGGGGAGTCGCGCGCCCTCATCGTCCGGAACGCCACGCCGGTGACGGCAGACGTGATGGATGCGGGCCCGAACCTCGTCTGCATCGGCCGGCTCGGGGTCGGGCTTGACAATATCGACGTCGAGGCGGCGCGCGCCCGCGGCATCGCGGTCTATCCGGCCACGGGCGCGAATGCCGTCTCGGTCGCCGAATGGGTGATCGCGACCGCGATGGTGCTGCTGCGCGGCGCCTACGGCTCGACCCTCGACGTCATCGCCGGCACCTGGCCGCGGGAAAACCTGATCGCCGGCCGCGAGATCTTCGGCAAGCGGCTCGGCCTCGTCGGTTTCGGATCGATCGCCCGCGAGACGGCGCTCCGGGGCGCCGCGCTCGGCATGAGCGTCGCGGCCTACGATCCCTTCGTGGCGGCCGACGATCCGGCCTGGACCCAGCCCTTCGGCCGCGTCGAGAGGCTCACGCTCGACGAGATCGTGGCGACCTCGGACGTCATCTCGCTCCATGTGCCGCTGACGGCGGAGACCCGCAACCTGATCGATGCCGGACGGCTCCTCACCAGCAAGCCCGGCGCGATCCTGATCAACGGCGCCCGCGGCGGCATCGTCGACGAGGCGGCGCTCGCGCAGGCCCTGCAGGAGGGCAATCTCGGCGGCGCGGCGCTCGACGTCTTTGTCGAGGAGCCGCTCTCGGCCGCCAAGGCCGCGGTCTTCGTCGGCTGCCCGAACCTCATCCTGACCCCACATATCGCCGGCCGCTCGCTCGAGGCGAACGAGCGGGTCTCCTCCATGGTGGTGGAGCGGGTGCGGGCGCATCTCGAGGGGCTGGCCGGGGCGTGAGCCGGGACGCGGTCCTGGGCAGCCACCACCCGCTCACCCCGGCGAAAGCCGGGGTCCAGTGCCACGGCGATCCTGGATGCCGGCTTTCGCCGGCAGGAGCGGGGTTGGCGTCCTCGCCGGGAGTTCTGTCATGCCCATCCTGACCCTCGCCGAAGCCCAAACCCTCGTCACCGCGGCCCTCGTCCGGGCCGACACGGGCGAGCCGAACGCCCGCGCCGTCGCCCGCGCGCTCGTGGCGGCGGAGGCGGACGGGTTGAAGGGGCATGGCCTCTCCCGCGTGCCGTCCTACGCGGCCCAGGCCCGGGCCGGGAAGGTAGACGGCCACGCCGTCCCGACCCTCGCCCGGCCGAAACCCGCACTCCTCCTCGCCGATGCCGCGCATGGCTTCGCCTATCCGGCGATCGACGCCGTCGTGGCGGCCTTGCCGGAGATCGCCCGCTCGGAAGGCGTCGCGGTCGCGGCCGTCCGGCGCTCGCATCATTGCGGCGCGGCCGGGCACCCGGTCGAGCGGCTGGGCGAGGCGGGCCTCGTCGCACTCCTCTTCGCCAACACGCCCTCGGCGATCGCGCCGCAGGGCGGACGGCGGGCGGTCTTCGGCACCAATCCCATCGCCTTCGCCTGCCCCCTGCCGGGCCGCCCGCCGATCGTGGTGGATCTCGCGCTCTCGGTCGTGGCGCGCGGCAACATCATCGCGGCAAAGCAGCGGGGCGAGCCGATCCCCGAAGGCTGGGCACTCGACGCCGAGGGTCGGCCGACGACGGACCCGGCCGAAGCCCTGAAGGGTACGATGGTGCCGCTCGGCGGCGCCAAGGGCACGGCGCTGGCCCTGATGGTCGAACTCCTCGCCGCCGGCCTGACCGGCGCGACCTACGCGGCCGACGCCTCGTCCTTCATGGATGCCGAGGGCGGTCCGCCCGGAACGGGCCAGCTGATCCTGGCGCTCGACCCGGTCGCGATCGGCGGGCCCGGCGCCCTGGACCATTTCGCGACCTTGGCCGGCCAGATCGAGGACCAGGACGGCGCCCGCCTGCCCGGTGCGCGCCGCCTCGAGAGCCGGGCCCGGGCCGCCCGCGACGGCCTCCCCGTCGCGGACGCCCTGCTCGCCGAGATCGCGCGGGCCTGAGGGCTCACCGCCGCGTGCGCGGCATCGCCCCGGCGGTCTGGGCGGAGCGGACGAGCTGCAGGAACTCGCTCCGGTAGCCGAAGGGGTCTGCGCCGCGCGCGGCCGAGGCGATGCGGAGAACGTCCGCATGGCCGAAACTGCCCGTGTGGCGCCCGCCGCGCAGGATCTCGCCGAAGGCCGCGACCGCGGTCGCGAAACGCGCGTCTTCCGGCGCGGCGTCGAAGCTCGCGCTCTCCGCCGCCCGGTCGACCGGCACGCTGACCAGCGTGCTCGTGTCGGAAGCCGGCAGCTTGTAGCGCATCTTCACGAAGGCATATTCGCCGCTCTTCGCACCCTCCGCGGAGGCCGCGGCAGGCGTGCCGTAGCGCAGCTCACTGATCGTGCCGGGCGAGCCCGCCGGCACGATCTCGTAGAGCGCCGTCACGCTCCCGCCCGATCCGACATCGCCCGCATCGACCTTGTCGTTCTGGAAGTCGTCGCGGGCGAGGAGACGGGTCTCGTAGCCGACCAGCCGGTATTCCCGGACGGTCTCGGGATTGAACTCGACCTGGATCTTCACGTCCTTGGCGATCGGGAAGAGGGTGGTCGTGGCCTCGTCGACCAGCACCTTCCGGGCCTCGTTCAGCGTGTCGATATAGGCCGCCGTGCCGTTGCCGTTCTGGGCCAGCGCCTGCATCAGCGCGTCGTTGTAATTGCCCATCCCGAAGCCGAGCACGGACAGGAAGATGCCCTTTCCGCGCTGGCGCTCGATATAGCCCTTGAGCTCGTCCCGGTCGGTGATGCCGACGTTGAAATCGCCGTCGGTCGCCAGAATGACCCGGTTGACGCCGTTCGGATCGAGCGTGCGTTCGGCCAGCGCATAGGCCTGGCGGATGCCCTCAGCGCCCGCCGTCGAGCCGCCCGCATCCAGGTTCTCGATCGCGGCGAGGACCCGGCCCTTCTCCGAGGTGGGCGTCGGCTCGAGCGCGGTCCCGGCCTGGCCGGCATAGGTCACGATCGCGACCGAGTCGCCCGGCCCGAGCTGGCCGACCAGCATCGCGAGCGATTGTTTCACGAGCGGCAGCCGGTTCGGCGCGTTCATCGACCCGGAGGTGTCGACCAGGAAGACGAGGTTGGCGCGCGGGCGGGTCGCGGCCTGGACCGCATAGCCCTTGATCCCGATCCGGACGATCTTGCGGTCCGGGGCCCAGGGGCTCGGGAAGACCGCGACGCTGGTCCGGAAGGGCTCGGACGGGTTCGTCGGCACCTCGTAGTCGTAGGGGAAGTAGTTGACGAGCTCCTCCGTCCGGACCGAGGCGGCCGGCGGCAGGACGTTCCGGGCGAGCGAGGCTCGGGTGAAGGAATAGGAGGCGGTGTCGACGTCGATCGAGAAGGTCGAGACCGGCGCCTCGCGGGACGACTTGAAGCCGTTCGGCTGCTGCCCGGCGAAGCTGTCGCGGCCGACAGGCTCCGCCGGCGAGGGCAGGTCGGGCAACGGATGGTGGCCGCGTTCGGCCACCACGGACCGGGTGTAGCTGTGCTGCTGCCGGAGAGCCGGGCTCGCCATCGTGCCGGCCACCGCCTCCTGGGGCGCCCGCCCCCGAGTCGGCGGAGGCGGAGCGGTCGGGACGGTTTTGGGCGCGACCGGCACCGGAGACGGCCGGACCGGCTCCGCGGCCGCGACGGCCGGTGCGGCGTCCCGCCGGCTCTCGATCTCGCGGGTGGCGGGAGGCGGCGACGCCTGTTCCGACGCTGACCGTTCGGCCAGGAGCCGGGCCACGTCCTCGTGCCGTGTCGGCGACCCGTCGGGTAGGGCCGGAAGGGCGATAGGTGCGGTCTGCTCCGGCGAGCGCGCGGGCGGGTCGCCTGCCACGGGCGGGTCGCCCGCGAGGGGCTGCCGCGGCAGGATCGTCCTCGTCGTCCGCCAGTCCCGGGTGACCTGCCAGGCGACCGGGGTCGCGACGGCGAGGACGAGGCAGGCTGCGAGGGCGGGGGCGAGGCGGGTCATGAAGGGGCTCCGGGATGGTGCGTCTCTCCTGAGACGCGTCCCGGCCCCGTTCCCTTGGGAGAACCTCGCATCATAGCCGCGCAGGGCGGCCGCTACGGCGCGCTCGCGCGTCTCGTCCATGGGCGGCGGTCCGTCGGGGAGCATGCCGTCCATGTCCTGTCCCGATCCCATCATGCCTCTCCCTTGCCGAGATCGTCGCCGAGGCGCCGCCTCGCCTCGTGCATCCGCCACGACACCGTCGGCTCCGCGATCCCGAGCACCGCGCCGGCCTCCGCGTGGGTCAGGCCCTCTCCGACGACCAGCACCACCGTCTCGCGCAGGCTCGGATCGAGCCGGGCGAGGCCGGAGGCGAGCCACGTCCGGCGGTAGAGGTCGCGCCCGTCCGGCTGGCGCGTGAGGCCGACCAGCACGGACAAGCCGTCCTTGATCCGGGCCAGCGTCGAGCCGCGCCGTCGGTGGTCGTGGCAGGCATTCACGACGATGCCGAAGAGCCAGGTCGAGAAGGTGGATTCGCCCCGGTAGCTGCCGATCCGCTCGACCAGCGCGCAGCACACGTCCTGGACCACGTCCTCGGCATCCTGCCGCGATCCCGTCATCCGCCAAGCGATGCGATGCATGTGGTCGTAATGGCGGCGAAGCAGCATCTCGAACGGCGCGCGCTGCCCGGCCGCCGCACGCCGCGCGAGATCGCGATCGGGGTCGCCGATCGCGGCGGGAGCGGGGTCGGCCGCAGTGATCTGGCTCGCGAGGGGCGTCGATCGACCGGACGCATTGCCGTCCGGGTCGCGACGGAGCGCCAGGCCGGTCGCCCGTCCCGGTCTCGCCCGGCTTTCACGCTGCATCATGCAGTCTGGCCTCGGTCGCCTGCGTGGCTAGACCTGTGACGCAGGCCGAGGCGGAATCCTTGGCGGAAAATCCTCGCCGATCGCGGCGAGACCGGGGCCGGCGGGCGGCGCTACTCTTCCTCGCCGAACCGCGCGGCGATCAGCGCTTCGATGGCGTCGAGGCTCGCCTCGGCATCGGGACCTTCCGCCGTGACCAGGATCCGGGTGCCCTGGGCGGCGCCGAGGGTGAGGAGACCCATGATCGAGCGGCCGCCGACCGTCTCCGCGCAACGGGTCACGGTGACGACGGCGTTATGGCGCTCGACCGTCTGCACGAATTTCGCGGACGCCCGCGCATGCAGCCCCTTCCGGTTGACGATCAGGAGGTCCCGGTGGGGAACGCCCTCCGGAATATCGGCCTCGGCGCAGTCGGCCTCGCTGTCCACCCGCTACTTTCCCGCCAGGACGCGGGAGGCGACGTTGATGTATTTCCGGCCTGCTTCCTGAGCGTGGAGCACCGCCTCACGCAGCACCTCTTCGTCCCGGACGGAGGCGAGCTTGATCAGCATGGGCAGGTTGATCCCGGCCACGACCTCGACAGATCCCCCGTTCATGCAGGACAGGGCAAGGTTCGAGGGCGTCCCGCCGAACATATCGGTCAGGACGACGACCCCCTTTCCGGAATTCACCCGGCAGACCGCCGCCATGATATCCTTGCGGCGGATGTCCATGTCATCCTCGGGGCCGATCGTTACCGTCTCGATCTGATCCTGAGGTCCGACCACGTGTTCCAGCGCGGACCGGAATTCCGTCGCGAGCTGCCCGTGTGTAACGAGCACCATGCCGATCATGTGAAAGACTATTCCACACCCGAAGGCGAAGGGAGCATTTTTGTGCAGTGCGGTGCATAGCGCAAGGGCTGTGCGACCATTTGCTCATCTTTGAGTCACGGTCGTGTCATCCGGGCCACGAATCCGCCATGCTGCTCCGCCTCGGCCAGAGTCATGGCGAGCCGCGGCAGCACGACGCCCAGAACCGTCGCGATCTGGTCCTCTTCCGCCGGATAGCGTCCGGGCTGTTCGACGGCGAGATCGAGAACGCTCCGGACGACGCAAGCCGGCTCGTACGGAACCTGGACGATGCCGATGCCGCGGATCTCCAGCAGCCCGGCGATGGCCGGGACCGGCCGCGCCACCAGGCGGCCACCCGAGACCGAGAGCTTCACCCGGTCGTCGGCCACAAGACGGGCGAAGCCGCCCTCCCTCTCGGCCCTGTCGAGGAGGCGACGGGCCAGCGTGGACTTGCCCGAGCCGGAGACCCCTCGGATCAGGATGCCGTCCCCGCCGACGAGGACGACGGTGGCGTGGACCGTCGCGGCTCGGTCGACCGGCCGGGTCACGCGGCGTCGGCGAGGGGCAGCCGGATGGTGAACCGCGCGCCCGTCGGGCCGCCTTCCGGCGCACGGTTCGCAGCCCGGATACTGCCCCGATGGGCCTCCACGATCTGGCGCGAGATCGAGAGTCCGAGGCCGGAATTCTGCCCGAAACCGTGATCCGGCCGATCGGTGTAGAAGCGCTGGAAGACGCGCTCCAGCGCATGCGGCGGGATGCCCGGGCCTTCGTCTTCGACCGTCACCACCACATCGGTCCGGTCGCGCGCGAGGCGTGCCCGGATCGTCGAATCCGGAGGCGAGAAGGAGCGGGCATTGTCGAACAGGTTGCTGATCACCTGGCCGAGCCGGCTGTCGTGGCCGCTCACGGTCAGCGGACCGGCCTCCGCCGCCTCGTCGATCTGGAGGTCGATGGTGGCCTCGTGCGGACGGCGGCGCTCGTTCGCGACCGAGACCACGGTCTCGAGGAGCCGGCGCAGGTCGACCGGCTCGGCATCGGCCCGGGCCAATTCGGCGTCGAGCCGGGATGCATCGGAGATGTCGGTGATGAGCCGGTCGAGCCGCGTCACGTCATGCTGGATGATGGAGAGAAGCCGGCCTCGCGACTCGTCCGAACGGGCGAGGGGCAGGGTCTCGACCGCGCTCCGGAGCGAGGTCAGGGGGTTCTTGAGCTCGTGCGCTACGTCGGCCGCGAAGGATTCGATCGCCTCGATCCGCGAATAGAGCGCCTCGGTCATGTCGCGCAGCGCTCCCGACAGGTGACCGATCTCGTCCGACCGCCCCGTCATGTCGGGGATCTCCTGCCGGGCCTTGATGCCGTGCCGCACCCGCTCCGCCGCGTCGGCGAGGCGCCGCACCGGCCCGGCGATGGCGTTGGCCAGGAGATAGGACAGGACCAGCATCACGCCAGCCGCGACCAGGAAGGTCTGGAGCAGCGCGAAACGTTCGGACGCGATGATCGCATCGATGTCGCCGCCCTGGGTCGAGAGCAGGAGCGCGCCCCGCACCGAGCGCTGGCGCTGGATCGGCACCGCGACCGAGACGATCGTCTCGCCGCGGCTATTCGCCCGGACCATGGATGCGGCCGCCCCGCCGAGCGCGCGCCCGACCTCGGGCAGGTTCCGGGCGTCGAAAGGCCCGACCTCCTCGAAGCGCGGCCGCTCGCGCCGGAACAGGCGGATGAACCCGCGCCACATCCGCTCGATCACCGTCGGCTCCGGCGTCACCGTCGGGAGTTCCGGCCTCGAGATGTCGCCCCGCGCATAAAGCGTGCGGGAATCGAGGGTGAGGCTGCCGTCCCGGTCGTAGACCCGGGCGCGCGTTCCGGTCGGACCTACGAGGCGGCGGAGCAGTGGCGCGACCCGTTCGGGGTTGATCGAGAATTCGAGCGGCGAGGGGGTGTCGTCGGCCGGGCTGCCGCCCTCGCCGGCCTGCATCTGCAGGAGCAGGTCGGGATCGGTGATGATGGTTCCGGCGGCCACCGTCGCCGACGCCGCGATCGCGCCCGCGATGATGTCGCCCTGGATCATCAGGCTCTGGACGCGGGCCTCGATCAGGCTCTGCCGAAATGTGTTCAGCGTCAGGAAGCTGAGGAGGAGTGCGACGAGGCCCGCGAGGTTGAGCGCGATGATCCGGCGCGTGAGGCTCGAGGAGGCCTGGCTGAGAACGGCGCGGCCAACCCGTCCTGGCCAGCCGGCCCGGTCCGCGGATGCGGTCTCGTCCCCCGGAAGCGGCGCGGCCGTCGGATCGGGCCCGAGGTCGGCCGCGTCGGCGGGGGCCTCAGGCTTCCTTGAAGCGATAGCCGACACCGTAGAGCGTCTCGATCATGTCGAAGGCGGAATCCGCGACCTTGAACTTCTTGCGGAGCCGCTTGATGTGGCTGTCGATGGTGCGGTCGTCGACATAGACCTGGTCGTCATAGGCCGCGTCCATGAGGGCGTTCCGGCTCTTCACGACGCCGGGCCGGGTGGCCAGCGCCTGCAGGATCAGGAATTCGGTCACGGTGAGCGTGACCGGCTCGTCCTTCCAGGTGCAGGTGTGGCGCTCGGGATCCATCTTGAGGAGGCCCCGCTCGAGCGCCTTCGCGTCGGTCTCGCGCGGGCTCGTCGTGTCCTTCGGCGCGCCGCGCCGGAGCACGGCCTTCACGCGCTCGACCAGCAGCCGCTGCGAGAACGGCTTCCGGATGAAGTCGTCGGCGCCCATCTTGAGCCCGAACAGCTCGTCGATCTCCTCGTCCTTCGAGGTCAGGAAGATGACCGGCATGTCCGACTTCTGGCGCAGGCGCCGCAGAAGCTCCATCCCGTCCATCCGGGGCATCTTGATGTCCAGGATGGCGAGGTCCACCGGCGATTGCCTCATGCCGTCGAAGGCGGAAGCGCCGTCCGTGTAGGTCTGGATGCGGTAGCCTTCCGCTTCCAGCGCGATGGTCACGGATGCCAGGATGTTGCGGTCGTCGTCGACGAGGGCGATGGTGGGCATTCATGACCCCGAAGTTCGGCCGGCGGCCGGCCGAGAGTGGCTTGGTTCGTGGGCGAGGTCTCGCCGGCCGGGGCTCGTCCACACATGAATTGTTGCCGCTCATTAAGGCAGCCGACCACGCTTGCCAAATCCGACGCCGTTCGGGCCGGGAGACGAGACCCATGCAGGACGTCAACATGCCGCCTTCGATACCCTTCGATGCGGCCGGCACCGCCCGGATGCTGCTCCGGACGACGCGGTCCGGCGCGCTCGCCACGATCGACCGGGAGACCGGCGCCCCGTTCGGCTCCCTCGTGACGGTCGCGACCGACGTCGATGGCTCGCCCGTCGTGCTCCTCTCGGGCCTATCCGCCCACACGGCCAATCTCGACGCGGATCCGCGCGCCTCGATCCTGCTCGCCCGGACCGGCAAGGGCGACCCTCTCGCCCATCCGCGGCTGACCGTCACCGGCCGGATGGAGCCCTGCGACGCCGATCGCGTCCGCCCCCGCTTCCTCGCGCGCCATCCGAAGGCCGAGCTCTATGTCGACTTCCCGGATTTCGGCTTCCGGCGGCTCGCGATCGATGCGGCCCATCTGAACGGCGGCTTCGCGCGCGCGGCCCGGCTCGGCGCCAAGGACATCCTGACCGATCTCTCCGGCGCGGAGGCGCTGATCGCGGCCGAGGCCGGCGCGGTCGCCCATGTGAATGAGGACCACGCGGATGCGATCGGGCTCTACGCGACCCGGCTCGCGGGGGCGCCGTCCGGTCCGTGGCGGGCGACCGGTCTCGACCCGGACGGCATCGACATGGCGGCGGGCGACCTCACCTGCCGGGTTTCCTTCCCCGAACGGATCACCGATGCGGGCGCGCTCCGGCGTGTGCTCGTCAAACTTGCGGCAGAGGCCAGGGCCGCCGGCACGGCCGAAGCGACGGAATCATGACGAAACGGCTTCGATCCCTTGAGGGAGAGGGAGAATATCGGATAGGACGCTCTGAACGCCGGCCACATACGATCCCGGGCCAAGACAGCTCCTCCGGAGGAACACGCTTTGGGCAACCACCCCGCCAATGTCGGCGTCTACAACGCGAATTTCGGCGCGGAACAATTCGGCTTCCGGAACCTCGCCTCCGTGTCCTGGAATCTGGAAGCGGCGGCGCTGACCGAGCATGCCCTCGCCCGCAAGGAAGCGCATCTCGTCCGGGGCGGCGCGATCGCGGCCGATACCGGCATCCACACCGGCCGCTCGCCCAAGGACAAGTTCATCGTCCGCGACGAGGCGACCGAGAACGAGGTCTGGTGGGACAATAACGGCGCTATCACCCGCGCCCAGTTCGACGTCATCCTCGAGGATTTCCTCAAACACGCCGAGGGCAAGGACCTCTTCGCGCAGGACCTCTATGGCGGCGCCGATCCGACACACCGCGTCAAGGCGCGCGTCTTCACGGAATATGCCTGGCATTCGCTCTTCATCCGCAACCTCTTGCGGCGGCCCGAAGAGGGCGAGCTGTCGGGCTACGTTCCCGACCTGACGATCCTCGACTTGCCCTCGTTCAAGGCCGATCCGGCCCGCCACGGCTGCCGCTCGGAGACGATCATCGCCTGCGACTTCTCGCGCAACATCGTCCTGATCGGCTCGTCCTCCTATGCCGGCGAGATGAAGAAGTCGGTCTTTACCTATCTCAACTACGTGCTGCCGAAGAAGAAGATCATGCCGATGCATTGCTCGGCCAATGCCGGCGACGACGGCTCGTCGGCGATCTTCTTCGGACTGTCCGGCACCGGCAAGACGACGCTGTCGAACGACCCGGCACGGCCTCTGATCGGCGACGACGAGCATGGCTGGGGCCCGAACGGCATCTTCAATTTCGAGGGGGGCTGCTACGCGAAGACGATCCGGCTCTCGCGCGAGGCCGAGCCCGAAATCTACGCGGCGACGGAGCGCTTCGGCACCATCTTCGAGAACGTGGCGTTCGATCCCCTGACCCGGATCCCCGATTTCGACGACTTCTCGAAGACCGAGAACGGCCGCTGCGCCTATCCGATCGACTTCATCGCCAACGCGTCGACGACGGGACGGTCCGGCCATCCGAAGAACATCGTCATGCTGACGGCCGACGCCTTCGGCGTGCTGCCGCCGATCGCCAAGCTGACGCCCGCCGAGGCCATGTACCACTTCCTGTCCGGCTACACGGCCAAGGTGGCCGGGACGGAGAAGGGCCTGAAGGGGCCGGAGGCGACTTTCTCGACCTGTTTCGGCGCCCCCTTCATGCCGCGCCACCCTTCGGTCTACGGCAATCTGCTGCGAGACCTCATCGCGCGGCACCATGTCGATTGCTGGCTCGTGAATACCGGCTGGACCGGCGGCGGCGTCGCGACCGGCGGCCGTCGCATGCCGATCCGGGTCACCCGGCGCCTCCTCACGGCGGCGCTCGACGGCTCGCTCGCCCGAGCCGATTTTCGGCGCGACCCCTATTTCGGCTTCGCGGTCCCGACCTCGGTGCCGGGCGTCGAGCCCCACATCCTCTATCCGGTGAAGACCTGGCAGAACAAAGCCGAATTCGCCGAGACCGCGAAGCGGCTGGTCGCGATGTTCCAGGAGAATTTCAAGCGTTTCGCCGACCATGTCGACGCCGACGTCCGGGCGGCCGAGCCGCACATGTCGATCGCGGCCTGAGGGGGTTGCCACGCTCACCCCGGCGAAAGCCGGGGCCCAGCCTGGACATCCGGGTGCCGGCTTTCGCCGGCATGAGCGGACGAGTTGGCCCCGCGAAGTCCGGCCTACCCCACCTCAGGATGAGGAGGTCGGAGATGCGTCGGCCAGCATCTCCCTGAGCCTCGCGATCAGGCGCCGCGCCACCTCCTCCTTGTCGAGCTCCGGCCAGTCCTCGACCGCATCCGCCGTCACGAGATGCACGGTGTTGCGGGCCCCCCCCATGATGCCGGTCGCGGGCGTGACGTCGTTCGCCACGATCAGGTCGCAGCCTTTGCGGGCGAGCTTCGCCCGGGCGTGCTCGATCACCCGCTCGGTCTCGGCCGCGAAGCCGACGACGAGCCGGGGGCGGCCTTCGCCGAGATGCGCGACCGTCGCCAGGATGTCGGGGTTCAGCGCCAGCTGAAGCGGCGGGGGATCACCGCCCTCCTTCTTGATCTTCTGCGTCGCCTCCCCGGCCGCGCGCCAATCCGCGACTGCGGCCGCGAAGACGGCGATGTCGGCCGGCAGCGCCGCCTCGACCGCGGCCAGCATTTCGCGCGCGGTCTCGACGCGGATCACGGAAACGCCCGGTGGGTCCGGAACTGTGACCGGCCCGGAGACGAGCGTCACGCGCGCACCCGCAGCGGCCGCGGCCGCCGCGATGGCGTGGCCCTGCCGACCGGACGAGCGGTTGGCGATGTACCGCACCGGGTCGAGCGGCTCGTGGGTCGGGCCCGAGGTGACCAGGACGTGGCGACCACTGAATGGGCCGCCCTCCCGCTCACCCCGGCGCAAGCCGGGGTCCAGTAACCCATCTGGGTTCCGGCTTTCGCCGGAACGAACGGCGAGGAGCGCGGCGACCGCATCCGCGATCTCGACCGGCTCGGCCAGGCGGCCAGGCCCGAACTCCACCTCCGCCATCGCCCCGTCATTCGGCCCGACCACCTGCACCCCGTCCGCTAGCAGCGTCGCCAAGTTCCGGCGCGTCGCCGGGTGCTGCCACATGCGGACATTCATGGCGGGCGCGACCAGGATGGGCAGCGTGGTCGCGAGCAGGACGGTCGAGGCGAGGTCGTCGGCGAGGCCGGCCGCCATCTTGCTCATCAAATTCGCGGTCGCGGGCGCCACCACGATCGCGTCGGCGTCGCGGGCGAGCCGGATATGGCCGATCTCGGCCTCGTCCTCCCGGTCGAACAGGTCCGTGTGCGACCGCTGCCCGGATAGCGCCGAGGCGGCGAGCGGCGTCACGAAATGCTGGGCGCCGGCGGTCAGGATGCAACGCACCGAGGCGCCGCGCTCGCGCAGCCGCCGGATCAGGTCGAGCGATTTGTAGGCCGCGATGCCGCCGCCGATGACGAGGAGGATGCGTCGGCCGGCGAGGGTCATGCTGGCCTGGCCTCGGCCGACGGGGTCCGGTGCCGGACCCCGAGCGCGCTGAAATGACGGCTGTTGAAGGTGACGACTTCGTAGCGGGCCAACTCCGCCGTCGCCGCGATGCAGGCATCGGCGAGACCGGGCGCGACGCCGCCGGCTTCCGCTCTCGCGAGCAATTCGCCCGTCGTCCGTGAGATGGCTGCGTCCACCGTCAGCAGCCGTGCCGCATAGAGACGTTCCGTGTCACTCAGCCAGGCCCGGAGAATGTCGGCCTTGCGGGTCGATCCTCTCAGCCTGAGCCGGTCGACACCAAAATGCAGCTCGGCCAGCGTCACGACGCTCACGAAGCAGAGCCCTCTGTGCCGCATGAGCCAGGCACCGAGGTCTTCGCCTTCGCCGGACACGGGCGAGGTTCGGGACACGACGTCGGTGTCGAGCACGAACACGGCTACTCGTCGCCGAAGACCGGCTTGGACCTGAGCGGGCTTGGACCGGGAGCAACCTCCAACCATTCATCATGGGTCAGAGGAAAGGCGAGCAGATGCTCCTCGAACGGACGAGCCGCGACATCACCGTGAAGGCGGCACCACTCCGCCTCGGCCACGACGACCACCGCGTTCTGTCCACGCCTGGTGACCCGCTGCGGTTCACCCGCGAGGGCTCCCGCCATAACGTCGCCGAAGCGAGCCCGCGCGTCCTTGACCAGCCACGTCTTCATGTCGCTCTCCGATGTACAACATGCACATCGGCGGCGTTGGAGACAAGGTCGGGCGATCCCCCGTCAGAGTAGGCGAGCGAACCACTCCTGCCCGGCGAATGCGGTCACAGGGAGGACCAGCATGGCAGTGAGGCCGACCCACGAATGTCTCGTAGGAAATGGCGCATGCGCCGCCCCGAATAGCAAGCGAGAAGGACCACGCTGGTGCGAAGGTAATTCCCTCTACTCGCATAGTTCCAGCTTCCCGCGGCAGGTCCCTCGCTGCCCTAAGGATAGCAGCTCGCTTTCAGCGCCCTAGAAACAGCTTCCGAGCATCGGACGGCGTCCCGTGCTTCGAGGAATCCCGAAGCAGCAACGCGAACAGCAGCGCAAGCGCCGCTTTTACGACCATCTCACTCCTGCTCGGCCGTCGCAGTTTCACCAAAGACCCACCTCACCCTGCCGTCAGGGCCATGACGATCAGCATCGCGACGATCAGCCAGAGGGCGGCCGCGATCGCCCGGAGCGTGCGGGTCGGGTGGCGGTCCGCGCCGAAGACGGTGTCGCGCTCGAGCGTGATGCCTCCCTCGATCGTCCCCTCGACCTTCGCCAGGATGCGTTCGACCCGCTGAGCGATCTCGGGCAGATCGGAGACGACCTTCGCAAGCGTGAGGAGCCCGCGGCCGGCTTCCTCCGCCCTACCGATCGGGCCGAGATTGCGCTCGATCCAGTCGCGCACCACCGGCTCGGAGGCGGCCCAGATGTCGAGCCGCGGATCGATGCTGCGGGCGACGCCCTCGACCACCACCATGGTCTTCTGCAGCATGACGAGTTCGGGCCGGGTCGCCATGTCGAAGAGCGAGGTGATCTCGAAGAGAAGCGTGAGCAGCTTCGCCATCGAGATCTCGTCGGCGCGACGATTGTGGATCGGCTCGCCGATCGCCCGGATCGCCTGCGCGAAATCCTCGACCGAATGGCGGGCCGGCACGTAGCCGGCGTCGAAATGGACCTGCGCCACGCGCCGGTAGTCGCGCCGGATGAAGCCCAGCAGGATCTCGGCCAGGAAGCGGCGCTCCTTGATCCCGAGCCGGCCCATGATGCCGGTATCGACGGCGACCAGCCGGCCCTCCGGGTCCACCATCAGGTTCCCGGGATGCATGTCGGCGTGGAAGAAGCCGTCCCGGATCGCCTGGCGCAGGAAGGATTGCAGCACCGTGCGGGCGAGGGCCGGGCGGTCGTGCCCGGCCGCGTCGATCGCGTCGAGACGGTGCAGCGGGATGGCGTCGACCCATTCGGTCACGAGCACGTCGCGCCCGGTGAGTTCCCAATCCGGCTTCGGCACCCGGAAATCCGCATCTCCTGCCGTGTTCTCGGCCAGTTCGGAGAGCGCCGCGGCTTCGAGCCGGAGGTCGGTCTCCATCGAGACCGAACGGGCCAGGGTCTCGACGATCTCGGTCGGCCGGAGGCGGCGCGCGACGGGCAGTCGGAGTTCGGCCTGCCGCGCGGCGAAGCGCATGGCCTGGAGGTCGCGGGCGAAACGCTCGCGCACGCCGGGCCGCACCACCTTCACGGCCAGCTCGCGGCCGTCCCGTGCATGCGCGCGATGGACCTGGGCGATCGAGGCCGCCGCGACCGGCGGCCCGAGATCGGCGAAGACCCGCTCGACGGAATGCCCGAACGAGCTCTCGATCGTGGCCACCGCCTCGGCCTGGCCGAAGGGCGCCATGCGGTCCTGCAGGCTTTCGAGATCGCGCGACACCGCGGCGCCGACGATGTCGGGGCGCGTCGCCAGGAACTGGCCGAACTTGACGTAGGACGGGCCGAGCCGGGTCAGGGCGGCCGACAGCCGGGCCGCACCGGACCCGGCGCCCCTCCGCTCGACGAGCCGCGCGAGCTTGATCGCGAGCCGGGCGCCGGGCGGCAAGGCCGAGGCGTCGACCAGCGAGAGCGCGCCCTCGCGCGCCAGAACGAAGCCGGCCCGCAGGTTGCGGGCGAGATGAATGAGGCCGGCGATCATGCCTGCCGACCCTCTCCGCTCATGCCGGCGAAAGCCGGCACCCAGCGAGACCGGCGCGACTGGACCCCGGCTTGCGCCGGGGTGAGCGATGGGGACCCGGCTGGCATGTTGGCTAAATCTTCCAGCCAGAATGGATGGCCACGATGCCGCCCGTGAGCGGCCGGTGGGTGACCCGGCGGAAGCCGGCGCGCTCGATCATGCCGGCGAAGGCGCCGGGAGGCGGGAAGCGCCGGATCGATTCCACGAGGTATTGGTAGGAGGCCCGGTCCTTGGCCACGAACTCGCCGAGGCGCGGGATCACCTCGAAGGAATAGCGCTCGTAGAGCCGGTCGAGCCCCGGCACGTCGACGCGAGAGAATTCCAGGCACAGGAAGCGCGAGCCCGGCCGCAGCACGCGGTGCGCCTCGGCCAGCGCCCTGTCGATCCGGGGCACGTTCCGGATGCCGAACGCGATCGTGTAGCCGTCGTAGGAGCGGTCCGGGAAAGGCAACTCCTCGGCATTCGCCTCGACGAAGGTGACCCTGTCCTCGCCGCGGGAGGCGGCCCGCTCGCGCCCGACCGCGAGCATGTTCCCATTGATGTCCGCGACGGTGACGCGGGTTTGTCGCCCGCCCGCCTCCGCAACCCGGAAGGCGACGTCGCCCGTGCCGCCCGCGACGTCGAGATGGTGGAAGGGCCGGGTGTGGGAGGGCCGCAGCATCGCGACCAGATTGCGCTTCCAGAGCCGGTGCATCCCGCCCGACATGAGGTCGTTCATCAGGTCGTAGCGGCCGGCGACGGAGCGGAACACCTCGTCCACCCGAGCCTGCTTCTCCTGGACCGGCAGGGTGTCGAACCCGAAATGGGTCGTGTCGTCGCCGCGCATCGGGTCCAGGCCGGTTGTCATCGGGAAGGCCATAGCGAATGCGGGGGCCGAGCGCCACGCGCGGGTCGCCGCGGCGAGCCCCCTCGCTCTCGCGCTGGCGTTGTGCTTGCATCTGCCGGAGTCGACGCAAGGAGAGGCGCATGAGCACGAGCACCACACGCCGCGGCCTCCTGGCCGGCGCGACCGCGGCGGGCCTCGCGATACCGTCTGTCGCCCGGGCCCAAGCCTGGCCCGAGGGCCGCACGATCACGCTGCTCGTGCCGTTTCCCGCGGGGGGCGGCACGGATGTGGTGGCGCGCGTGATCGCGGACCGGCTCGGCGCCGCCACCAAGGCCCGGTTCGTGGTCGAGAACCGGCCGGGCGGCGGCGGCAGCATCGGCTACATGGCCGCGACCCGCGCCGCGCCGGACGGCTCGACCGTGATGCTGACCTCGTCTGCCATCGCCACGATGCCGTTCCTCTACCCCAGCAAGGGCTACGAGCCGCTCCGGGACCTCGTCCCCGTCAGCATGGTCGCGGAAGCCCCGAGCCTCCTCTGCGTCGGGCCGTCCGTCACGGCCGGTAACCTCGCGGATTTCATCGCGGAGGCGAAGAGGCGCCCGAGCGAGCTGACCTATGCGTCGGCCGGGATCGGGAGCGGGCTCCACCTGGCCGCGGAGCTGTTCAACAAGATGGCCGGGCTCAACATCAAGCACGTACCCTACAAGGGCGCCTCGCTCGCGACCGGGGACCTGCTCGGCGGCCGCATCGACATGATCGTGGACAACCTGCCTTCCGCCCGTCCGCTGGTCGAGGGCGGCAAGCTGAAGGCGCTCGGGATCACGTCGAAGCGGCGCTCGAAGCTCGCGCCGGAGGTGCCGCCCGTCGCCGACGTGGTGCCGGATTACGAATTCCTGGCCTGGTTCGGCGTATATCTGCCGCCGAAGGCGCCGGTCGAGATGGCGGAGGCGCTGCGGGCGGCGCTGGCGCGGATCGTGGTCGCTCCGGAGATCCAGGACCGTGCGGCCACGCTCGGCCTCGAGATGAGCGCCACCTCGCCCTCGGACTTCCGAAGCTTCATGGAGGCCGACATGCAGCGCTGGGGCCGGCTCATCAAGGACCTGGGCATTTCGGCAGACGGGTAGGCGGCAGCGCATCGCTCGGCTCGCAGGAGGGGCCCTCGTCTGAGGTCGGGTCGTCGGCTAGGCACCGGGCACCACCTCGGAGCCTGTTCCATGTCGCTCGGCGCGCTGACCCCTGTCGTCCTCCTCCTCGGGTCGAACGTCTTCATGACCTTCGCCTGGTACGGGCACCTCAAATTCGGGGACCGGCCGCTCTGGGTTGTCGTGCTGGCGAGTTGGGGGATCGCCTTCTTCGAATACTGGCTCGCCGTGCCGGCGAATCGTTGGGGCCACGCACATTGGAGCGCGGCCGAACTCAAGACCATGCAGGAGGTGATCACGCTCCTGGTCTTCGGCGTGTTCTCGGTCTTCTACCTGCGCGAGGCCTTCACCTGGAACCATGCGGTCGGTTTCGCCCTGATCGCGGCCGGAGCGGTCTTCGTCTTCAAGGGGCCGCTCGGCTGACGAGGGCCGGTCCGCTCTGCCCTTGATGCGCCGGGCCGAACGCGACGTCGGGCAGGCTCTCGGATCCAGACAACGAAAAGCCCGCACCGTCGACGGCGCGGGCCTCTTTTTGGCATGGCTCCCGGATCGGCCGTAGCCCCCCCGGGATGAGGCTTCGCCTCAGGTCACTTCTTCTCGGGGGTGCTGGCCTTGCGGAGCGCGGCGCCCAGGATGTCGCCGAGCGAGGCACCTGAATCGGAGGAGCCGAACTGGGCGATCGCCTCTTTCTCTTCGGCCATCTCGAGCGCCTTGATCGACAGCGTGACGCGGCGCGCCTTGCGGTCGAACATGGTCACGCGGGCATCGACCTTCTCGCCCTTGGCGAAACGGTCCGGACGCTGGTCGCCGCGATCGCGGGCGAGCTCGGCGCGCCGGATGAAGGTCTGCATGTCGCTGTCGACGATCTTCACCTCGATGCCGGAATCCTTCACCTCGATGATCTCGCAGGTGACGACCTGGCCCTTCTTGAGATCGCCCGCATCCGCAAAGGGATCGCCCGCCATCTGCTTGATGCCGAGCGAGATGCGCTCCTTCTCGACGTCGACGTCGAGAACCTGGGCACGCACCACGTCGCCCTTCTTGAACTCGTCGATGACCTGCTCGCCCGGACGGTTCCAGTCGAGGTCCGAGAGGTGGACCATGCCGTCGACGTCGTTCTCGAGTCCGATGAACAGACCGAACTCGGTCTTGTTCTTGACCTCGCCCTCGACGACGGAGCCGACAGGATGCTGCTCGGCGAAGGCCTCCCACGGGTTCTGCAGGGTCTGCTTGAGGCCGAGCGAGATGCGGCGCTTGACCGGATCGACCTCGAGGATCTGCACTTCCACTTCCTGGGAGGTGGAGACGATCTTGCCCGGATGGACGTTCTTCTTCGTCCAGCTCATCTCGGAAACGTGGATCAGGCCCTCGATCCCCGGCTCCAGCTCCACGAAGGCGCCGTAATCGGTGATGTTGGTGACGCGGCCCTTGATCTTGGCATCGACCGGATAGCGCTGGGCGATGCCCTCCCACGGATCGGCCAGCAGCTGCTTGATGCCGAGCGAGATGCGGTGGGTCTCGTGGTTGATCTTGATGATCTTGACCTTGACCGTCTGGCCGATGGTGACGACCTCGGACGGGTGGTTGACACGGCGCCAGGCCATGTCGGTGACGTGCAAGAGGCCGTCGATTCCGCCGAGGTCGACGAAGGCGCCGTACTCGGTGATGTTCTTGACGACGCCGTCGATGACCTGGCCCTCTTCGAGGTTGGCCACGAGCTCCGAACGCTGCTCGGCACGGCTCTCCTCGAGGACGGTGCGGCGCGACACGACGATGTTGCCGCGGCGGCGATCCATCTTGAGGATCATGAAGGGCTGCGGCGTGCCCATGAGGGGCGTGACGTCGCGAACCGGCCGGATATCGACCTGCGAGCGGGGCAGGAAGGCCACTGCGCCGTCGAGATCGACCGTGTAGCCGCCCTTGACCTGGTTGAAGATCTGGCCGGTCACGCGCTCGTTGGCCTCGAAGGCCTTTTCGAGCTTGACCCAGCTTTCCTCGCGACGGGCCTTGTCGCGGGAGATGACGGCCTCGCCGAGAGCGTTCTCGACGCGCTCGAGATAGACCTCGACCTCGTCGCCGACCTTGATCGGCGTGTCGCCCCGGCCGGGGCCGACGAATTCCTTGAGCGCGACGCGCCCTTCCGTCTTCGCGCCGACGTCGATGACGGCGACGTCCTTCTCGATCGCGACGACGATACCCTTGACGACGGACCCTTCCTGGACCTCGGACTTCTCGAAGGATTCCATGAGCATCGCGGCGAAATCATCGCGCGACGGGTTCTGCAAAGCTGCTGACATTCGGTCTCCTGGTGCCCGTATCGGGCGGCGCCGGCGGTTCGTGTTGCGGGACGCTCCTGGCCGTCGGCTAGGCCTCCGGAACCCTCTGGGTTCCGCGGAGGCCGATCGCCTGCTGGGCAGGCGGGCCGGCGCTTCGTCGACGAACGGGAGCGTTGCCCGCTTGTCGCGCGGCCGTGCGAAGCACGAGCGGCGTCACCTGCGGACAAGCGGCATGTAATCGAAGCGACCGTCGGCCACAAGCGGAGATCGCGGTCGCGGCTCGGGCGGCGCCCTATGCGGGCCGGATGAACAAGGCCTTCTCGGGCAGCCGGCATGAAAAAGGCTCCAGGCCGGAGAGCCTGGAGCCTTCGATCATCGGGCGGCCGTCAGGCCACCCGAGCGATCACCAGCGGTAGCCGCGGCCGTACCCGCCGCCGTAATAGCCACGCCGGGGGCCGTAGAAGCGTGGGCCACCATTGAAGCGCGGCGGACCATAGAAGCGCGGTCCGCCGTAACCATAGCCGCCGCCGCCGAAGGGGCGGCAGAAGCCGGCGCGACCCCGGCGAAAGCCTCGGCCGCACCCGTCCGCCACCTGCTCGACGAGCGGGGCGACGTCCGCACCGATCGGTCCGGCGACCGGCATCGCCTGGGCGCCGAAGGTCGATAGGAACATCAGCATGCCGGCGCCGATCCCGAGGTAAGCTGCTCTGCTCATTGTTGTGATCTCCTCATAGAGCCACCCGCTAACGTCCGAGAGCGGAAAAACGTCTCCCGCCATCGGTTGTCGCTGCGGACATACATCACGGAAGCTGAACGGAAGCTGTTTCCTCCGATGCGCATTTTTCAGCGCAACGGGGGCGCGCCAGGTTCGTCAGTTCAGCGACAGACGCGCGTCGGCCCCCTGGGCGTCCGGACCACGTAGCAGGCCTTGCGTCGCACGAGCGGCCTGCACACGCCCCGCGGGCCCCTGGCGAAGCCGCGTCCGCAACCCTGTGCGGCCTGTTCGACGAGCGTCGGGCCGCCCGCGGGTGCCAGCGGGAGCGCCTGGGCGGCGAAGGCGGACAGGGCGTAGATCGCACCGGCTCCGGCGGCGGCGAAGATGGTCTTGCTCATGGTCGTCTCCTCGTGAAGGTCTGCCCCAACCGGGCGGCCATGGAGCCGTTCCGAACATGGACAACTTGTCATCTCGCCCCGCCGGGGCCCGAACGTTGCGCGGCCGGCGAGCAGGCTGATAAGGCGTGCCGTCCGCGGAGCCCTCGATGTCAGACACGAAAAGCATCAAGAAGGTGGTCCTCGCCTATTCGGGCGGGCTCGACACCTCGATCATCCTGAAATGGTTGCAGACCACCTATGGCTGCGAGGTTGTCACCTTCACGGCCGATCTCGGCCAGGGCGAGGAGTTGGAGCCGGCCCGCCACAAGGCCGAACTCCTCGGGATACGGCCCGAAAACATCTATATCGACGACCTGCGCGAGGAATTCGTCCGGGATTACGTGTTCCCGATGTTCCGGGCCAACGCCCATTACGAGGGGCTCTACCTGCTCGGCACCTCGATCGCCCGGCCGCTGATCGCCAAGCGCCAGATCGAGATCGCCGAGGCGGTCGGGGCAGACGCGGTCTGCCACGGCGCCACTGGCAAGGGGAACGACCAGGTCCGGTTCGAGCTCTCCTATTACGCCCTGAAGCCCGACATTACGATCATCGCGCCCTGGCGCGAATGGGACCTGCGCTCCCGCGAGCAGCTGATCGACTTCGCCGAGAAACACCAGATCCCGATCGCGAAGGACAAGCGCGGGGAATCGCCCTTCTCGGTCGACGCGAACCTCCTGCATTCCTCCTCCGAGGGCAAGGTCCTGGAGGACCCGGCCGCGGAGGTGCCGGATTACGTCTTCTCGCGCACGATCTCGCCCGAGGAGGCGCCCGACCGGCCGACCGTGATCACGATCGGCTTCGAGCGGGGCGACCCGGTCTCGGTGGACGGGGAGCGGCTCTCGCCCGCGACGCTGCTGAAGCATTTGAACGACCTCGGCCGCGACAACGGCATCGGCCGGCTCGACCTCGTCGAGAACCGCTTCGTCGGGATGAAGTCGCGCGGCATGTACGAGACGCCCGGCGGCACCATCCTGGCGCTCGCGCATCGGGCGATCGAGGGCGTGACGCTCGACCGGGGCGCCGGGCATCTCAAGGACGAGCTCATGCCGAAATACGCGGAGCTCATCTATAACGGCTTCTGGTTCTCGCCCGAGCGCGAGATGCTGCAGGCGCTGATCGACACCTCGCAGGAACTGGTCGCCGGCGAGGTCAGGCTGAAACTCTACAAGGGCGGCGTCCACGTCATCGGCCGCTCATCGCCGAACTCCCTCTACGACCAGGACCTCGTCACCTTCGAGGAGGGCGCGGTGGCCTACGACCACCGCGACGCGGCCGGCTTCATCAAGCTGAACGCGCTCCGGCTCCGGACCCTGGCGCAGCGGAAGAAGAAGCTCGGGCTGTAGCCCGCGACCGTCATTCCGGGGCTCGCTGAGGGCGCGAACCCGGAAACCCACGTTCCTCCACCCGCCTGCACGACGTTGGGTACCGCGGATGCGGGTGGGTTCCGGGTTCGGCGCTACGCGCCGCCCCGGAATGACGTAGCCCTGCTCAGCGGCGCGCCGGGGCCGCCGGCGCGGCGCCCGCATCGCCCGTGAGGAGCGGCGTGATGCGCCGGACCGTCACGCGGCGGTTCTGGCGTTCCGCCGCATCGGTCGGCACCTTCAGCTGCTGCTCGCCGTAGCCCTGGGTCGTCAGGTTCTCGGGCGGAACCTGGAACACGTCCTGGAGCGCGACGGCGACCGCCTCGGCGCGCCGGTCGGAAAGCGACAGGTTGTCGTCGTCCGCCCCGACGGCGTCGGTATGGCCCTCGATCAGGAACACCTCCTGCGGATTGCGGGAGACGGCCTCCTTCAGGGCCCTGGCGATCACCGTGAGGCGCTGAGCCTGCTCCGGCGTGACCGTCCAGGACCCGGATTCGAAGGTGATCGAGTCGATGTCGACCCGCGGCATCCGGGCTCTCACCTCGGGGCTGTAGCGCACCTCGTCCAGCGTATAGCGCCGGGCGATCCGCTCCACCGGCGGCGCGAGCAGCGTCTCGTAGACGCGCTCATACGGCGCGTCCTCGGCCTCCAAGATGTAGCGGTCCCGCGGGCCGCGGATCACCGGCGGAGGCAGGTCGACGAAATAGGAACCCGCCCGGGCATTCCCGCGCGTCCGGTTGTCGATGATGACGACCTCGCGCCCGTCCGCGCCGCGACGGGCGCGGCGGATCAGCCGTCCGTCCCGGTCGACATAGGTCAGGATGCGGACGCCGCCCGGACGTTCGGTGATCGTGACCGTCTCGGCGCCGCGCCGCTCGGTCCGAATATCGGCCCCGCCCGCCCGGAAACGGTCGGATTCCTCGCGCCGGATGATGGTGCGGCCGCCTTCCCGAATGATCGTGCGGCCACCCGGCTCGCGGATGATCGTGCGGTTGCCCTCGCGGGTTTCGCGACGGTCGTCGCGAAAGTCCTCGAGCCGGCTCGGCCTGCGGTCGGGCTCGCCCGCGCGCGGCGGGTCGAAGCGGTCGCCACCCCCGCGGCGGTCGCCGTCGCGGCGGTCGCCGTCGCGGCGGTCGCCGTCCCGCCGGTCACTGTCGCGATCCGGGCCGGCGCGCCGGTCGCCGTCACGCCGGTCACCGTCACGGTCGGCCCCGCCGCGTCGGTCCGTCGGGTCGTCGCGTCCATCCCGCCGACGCTCGCCGGTCGCGCCCGCCGGGCCGGCACCCGGTGAAAGGTCACGGCCTTCGCGTCTGTCGCTGCCGACCGGGTCGGCCGGGCGGTCACGACCACCCGCCCGAGGCGCGGCATCGGTCGGAACTGCCGGGGAGGCATCGGGCGTGCGGCCCCGCTCGCGTCGGGAATCGGGCGCTCCGGGAGCTGGCGCCGCGGCCGGATCGCGCTTGGTCTCGGGGGCTGCGGGATCGCGCTTGGCGTCCGGCGCTGCTGCGGGGGCCTGCCCGGCCCGCGGCGTCGCGTCGGGACCGCGTGCCGGAGCCTGCTCCTTGCGCGGCTCGGTCGGTGCCGTCTTCTGGGCCGGAGCTGCCCGGGGCGCCGGCGCCGGTTCGGGAGCAACCTTCTGGGCAGGCGCGGGCGCGGGGGCAGGCGCGACCTTCGGCGCGGGGGCCGGAGCGGGAGCCGGGGCCTGAATCGGCGCCGCCTTGGGAGCCGGAGCCGCCGGCGCAGGGGCGGGGGCCGCCGGGGCAGGCGCCGGGGCCGCCTTCTGGGCAGGAG